>NZ_LMFX01000027.1:0-46796 GCF_001426985.1 Caulobacter sp. Root1472
CACCACTACCTCCTTCGCCGCGGGGTGGAGCAGCCCGGTAGCTCGTCAGGCTCATAACCTGAAGGTCACAGGTTCAAATCCTGTCCCCGCACCCAAAACTTAAAGGCCAAGCTTTCAGACCGCCTGAGTGTGGCTTTCGCGCCACGTTCGCCCAGGTTTCAGCAGCCATCGACCCGCGTCACTCGAAAATTTATCGCTCGGACCGGGCTCGGCTTGAGATTCTGCCATCAAACCCCGTAGCGCGTTCCGCGGATTTGCGTCATGAGAGCAGGATGGAAGGACGCGGGTCGGCAACTGGCCCGCTGAATGAGGTTTTGAGGATAAGATGGCGAACGGTGTCGTTAAGTGGTTCAACCCGGCCAAGGGCTTTGGTTTCATTCAGCCCGAGGACGGCGGCCAGGACGTGTTCGTCCACATCGCCGCAGTTGAACGCTCGGGCCTGTCGGGCCTGAACGAAGGTGACCAGGTGGCTTACGAGCTGGAAGAAGATCGTCGCTCGGGCAAGACCTCGGCCGGCAATCTGCGCGTAACCGGCCAGGGCGCGGCGCCGTCGGCTCCTCGTCGTCCGGCTCGCGATTTCGGCGCTCCGCGCGGCGGCGGCTATGACGCTCCGCGCGGCGGCGGCTACGGCGGCGGCGGTGGCGGCGGCGGTGCGGGCGAAGCCGGCACGGGCGTGGTGAAGTGGTTCAACAGCACCAAGGGCTTCGGCTTCATCCAGCCGGACAACGGCGGCGGCGACATCTTCGTGCACATCTCGGCCGTCGAACGCGCCGGCCTGCGCGGCCTGAACGAAGGCCAGCAAGTCGGCTACGAACTGGAACAGGACCGTCGTTCGGGCAAGACCTCGGCCGGCAACCTGCGCATCCTCTAAGGATCCGAAAAATCCGGTCGGGCGCGGAGCGTTCGGCCGGCTCTTCGATCCCCGAATCGGGCCCCGCGGGAGCCCCTCCTCGTCGCTGAGACGGTGGGAGGGCTTCTGCGGGGCCTTTTCTTTTGGCTGCGGGGAAGGGCTGGGGCCCCGCCGGTTCAGATTAGCCGGTGCTCACGCTCGGCCGCCGCCTGGTTCACCGCCAGGGCGGTGACGTTGGCGATGCCGCGCGCGGTGACGCTGGGCGTCAGCACGTGCAGCGGCCGGCTCATGCCCAGCAGCAGCGGACCGACCAGCAGCCCCTCGGTGGCGGCGCTGAGCAAGGTCAGCGAGATATTGGCGGCGTCCAGGGTCGGCATGACCAGCAGGTTGGCCGAGCCCTTCAGGGCGCTGTCGTGCACCAGCCGGTCGCGCAGGGCCTGGGACAGGGCGGCGTCCGCGTGCATCTCGCCATCGACCTCGAGTTCGGGGGCGCGCTCGCGGACCAGGGCCAGGGCCTCGCGCATCTTGCGGGCGGTCGGCGAGTTCGACGCCCCGAAGCTGGAATGCGACAGCAGGGCCGCCTTGGGCGTCAGGCCGAAGCGGCGCACGGATTCGGCGGCCAGCAGCGTCATCTCGGCCACCTGTTCGGCGGTCGGATCGACGTTCACATGGGTGTCGCAGAAGAACAGCGTGCCGTTGTCGATGATCAGGGCCGACAGGGCGTAGATCCGGCCGACATTCTCGCGCTTGGGGATGATCGGCAGCACATAGGTCATATGCTGCCACCAGTCGCCGGCCCCGCCCACCAGGGCGGCGTCGACATGGCCGGCCTGCAGCAGCATCGAGGCCGAGACGGTCCGGCGGTTGGTCACCCGGCGTTCGGCGGCCAGGGGCGGCACGCCGCGACGGCTGACCAGGCCCTGGTAGCGCTCGACCAGAGGGGCGAACAGCGCCGTGTCGGCGGACGGGTCGAGGATCTCGACGCGGTTGTCGAAGTCCAGCCGCAGGCCCATCTCGGCGGCCTTGGCCGTGATGGTCTCGCGCTTACCGATCAGCACGGGCTTGCAGAGGCCTTCGTCGACGACGGTCTGGACCGCGCGCAGCACGCGCTCGTCGTCGCCCTCGGCATAGGCGACGCGGACGCCGCCGGTCTCGGCGGCCGCCTTGGTGGCCTTGCGCGCGCGCTCGAACACCGGGCGCATCAGCTGGCCCGAACGGTAGACGAACAGCTCCAACTCGGCGCGATAGGCGTCGAAGTCGGCGATCGGCCGGGTGGCGACGCCGCTGTCCATGGCCGCCCGGGCCACGGCCGGGGCGATCTGCAGGATCAGGCGCGGATCGAACGGCTTGGGGATGATGTACTGGCCGCCGAACATCGGGGCGACGCCGCCATAGGCGCTGGCCACGACTTCGGACGCCTCGGCGCGAGCCAGTTCGGCGATCGCCTCGACGGCCGCCACCTTCATGGCCTCGTTGATCTCCGAGGCGCCGACGTCCAGCGCGCCGCGGAAGATGAACGGGAAGCACAGGACGTTGTTGACCTGGTTGGGGTAGTCGCTGCGGCCGGTGGCCATGATCGCGTCGGGGCGCTGGACGGCGACGATCTCGGGCAGGATCTCCGGCTCGGGATTGGCCATGGCCAGGATCAGCGGATTGGGCGCCAGCAGCGGCAGCCACTCGGCCTTGAACACGCGGGGCGCGGACAGGCCCAGGAAGATGTCGGCGCCGGGCAGGACGTCGGGCAGCGAGCGGGCGTCGGTCGGCCGGGCGTAGCGGGCCATGTTCTCGGGCATGTCGGGTTCGCGCCCGGCATAGACCACGCCCTTGATGTCGGTCAGGGTGACGTTCTCGACCGGCAGGCCCATCGAGACCAGCAGGTCGACGCAGGCCAGGGCGGCCGCGCCGGCCCCCGAGGTCACCAGCTTGACGTCCTTGAGGGTCTTGCCCTGGACCACCAGGGCGTTGCGGACGGCGGCGGCGCAGACGATGGCGGTGCCGTGCTGGTCGTCGTGGAAGACCGGAATGTTCATCCGCTCGCGCAGCTTGCGCTCGATGACGAAGCATTCCGGGGCCTTGATGTCCTCCAGATTGATGCCGCCGAAGGTCGGCTCCAGGGCGGCGACCACCTCGATGAACTTGTCGGGATCCTCGGCGTCGACCTCGAGGTCGAACACGTCGATGCCGGCGAATTTCTTGAACAGGACCGCCTTGCCCTCCATCACCGGCTTGGAGGCCAGCGGACCGATATTGCCCAGGCCCAGCACGGCGGTGCCGTTGGAGATCACGGCCACCAGGTTGCCGCGGGCGGTGTAGTCGCGGGCGGTGTCGGGATCGGCGGCGATAGCCTCGCACGGCGCGGCGACGCCGGGGGAATAGGCCAGGCCGAGGTCGCGCTGGGTGGCCATGCGCTTGGTGGCTTCGATCGCCAGCTTTCCGGGCCGCGGCAGACGGTGATAGTCCAGGGCGGCTTTACGGAAATCCTCGTCCATCGGTCGTTCCTCGGTGGCTGCGCAAGGTTTGTCGGCGCGGATCGTCTGGTATGGGCTCGGTGCGATCCGTCAGGGCCTAGCTACCGGTGTTGGCGCGGCTTTTCCAACCTTACGCAGCGTCAGAGCGCGTTTTTTGCGGTCCGGGGCGCCGGGTGGGCGATCGCGGCTGGCCGCATAAGTAATAAAAGACTTATATAAGCCCATTCGACGGGCGCCGGTCGCTGCTCCGCGAGGCGGTTTGCCGCCAAGAAAGCCCCCGCCGGTCTGGCGGCTGGACTTGCCGGGGCGGCGGTTCCAGCATCGCTGTAAGATGCTCCGTTTCGGGAGCAAGGGTTTAGACTGGGCGGCGACGCCCGGCCATGGATTGGAACGCATGAGCGGCTTGACGACCCATATCCTCGACACCGCCGCCGGGCGCCCGGCGGCCGGGGTCGCCGTGCGGGTGTCGAGCCGGCGCGATGGCGTCGTCGCGCTGCTGGGCGAGACCCGTACCGACGCCGACGGCCGGGCGCGGCTGGTCGAAGGCGACGATCTGGCGGTGGGCGGCTATAGGCTGGAGTTCGCCGTCGCCGACTATTTCACGGCCTCGGGCGCGGCCGCGTCTGATCCGCCGTTTCTGGACGTGGTGGTGATCGACTTCGCGGTGGCCGATCCGGCCCAGCATCACCACGTGCCGCTGCTGGTCTCGCCGTTCGGCTATTCCACCTATCGGGGCAGCTGACATGGCGGCGAAGGTACAGGCCGGGGTGCGCTTCCTGCTGAACGGCGAGGTAGTCGAGACTGGGGCCATCGATCCCACCCGGACGCTGCTGGAGCATCTGCGCGGCGACCTGCGGCGCACCGGGACTAAGGAAGGCTGCGCCGAGGGCGACTGCGGGTCGTGCACCGTGCTGGTCGGCGAGCTGGACGGGCAGGGCGGGACAGCCTGGCGGGCGGTCAACAGCTGCATCCAGTTCGTGCCGATGCTGGACGGCAAGGCGGTGATCACCGTCGAGGGGCTGGGCAAGGACGAGCCGCACCCAGTGCAGGCGGCCATGGTCGAGCACCATGGCTCGCAATGCGGCTTCTGCACGCCCGGCATCGTGATGTCGCTGTACGGGCGGGCCATGGCCGCGAAAGGAACGGCCGCGCCGATCGACGAGGTGCTGGCCGGCAACCTGTGTCGCTGCACCGGCTATGGCCCGATCATCGCCGCGGCTGAGGCGATCGCGCCTGAGGCCGCGCCGGACGTGGCCGACAAGCTGGCGACGCTACGGCGGGACGAGGCGTTTAACCTGGACTATGCCGACCCGGTCGCCGGCGTCACCCGCCGTTGGTTCGCGCCGCTGAGCGCCGACGACCTGGCCAGGACCTGTGAACAGCATCCGGACGCGGTGATCGTGGCCGGCGCCACCGACATCGGCCTGTGGGTCACCAAGCTACGCAAGCCGCTCGGCACGCTGATCGATATTGGCCGAGTGGGCGAGCTCAAGGCGATCACCCGCGAGGACGGCTGGCTGCGGATCGGGGCGGGCGTGCGCTATGTCGACGCCCTGGACACGCTGGGCGAACTCTATCCCGACCTTGGCGCGATGATGCGACGGCTGGGGTCGACCCAGGTGCGCAACAGCGGCACGATCGGCGGCAACATCGCCAACGGCTCGCCGATCGGCGACATGCCGCCGGCCCTGATCGCCCTGGGCGCCGAGCTGGTGCTGCGCAAGGGCGATGTCCGGCGGACGCTTCCGCTGGAGGACTTCTTCATCGCCTATGGCCGGCAGGACCGCGCGCCCGGCGAGTTCGTCGAGGCCGTGCGCGTCCCGACCGACCTGGACGGGGCGATGTTCAAGGTCTTCAAGCTGTCCAAGCGTTTCGACCAGGACATCTCGGCGGTGTGCGGCGCGTTCAACATCACGATCGTGGACGAGGTCGTGACCGCCGCCCGCATCGCCTATGGCGGCATGGCCGGCACCCCCAAGCGCGCCGCCGCCTGCGAGGCCGCCCTGGTCGGCCAGCTCTGGAACCGCACGACGATCCACGCCGCCGTCGAGGCCCTGGCCGACGACTTCACGCCCCTGACCGACGCCCGCGCCTCGGCCGCCTACCGCGCCCTGACCGCCGGCAACATGCTGCGCAAGATGTTCATCGAGTCCGCCCGGCCGGACCTGGAGACTCGCGTCCCGGAGGCGGCTCATGGCTGACTCTGGCGCCAAGCTGGTCGAGCCGGTCGTCTTCCAGGGCGTCCACGCCTCGCTGCCGCATGACAGCGCCCTGCGCCATGTCAGCGGCGCAGCGATCTATGTCGACGACATTCCCGAGCCGGCCGGCATGCTCCATGTCCATCTAGGCATGAGCCAGCGCGCCCACGCGCGGATCGTCTCGATGGACCTGTCGGCCGTCCGCGCCTCGCCGGGCGTGGTGGCGGTGCTGACGGCGCAGGACATCCCCGGCGAGAACGACGTCAGCCCGGTGATCCACGACGACAGGCTGTTCGCCGACGGCGAGGTGGTGTGCGTCGGCCAGAGCCTGTTCGCGGTGGCCGCCACCTCGATCGCCGCCGCCCGCGCCGCCGCCGCCAGGGCCGTGGTCGTCTACGAGGACCTGCCGGCGGCGATCACGATCGGGAAGGCCCGCGCGGCCGACCTGAAGATCGAGGCCAGCCAGCGCATGGCGCGCGGCGACGCGGCCGCCGCCCTGGCGGCTTCGCCCCGGCGGCTGCAAGGCGCGTTCGCCGTCGGCGGCCAGGACCACTTCTATCTTGAGGGCCAGGTCGCCCTAGCTACGCCCCGCGAAGGTGGCGACGTCCACGTCTGGTCGTCGACCCAGCACCCCAGCGAGGTTCAGCACCTGATCGCTCGCGTGCTGGACGTGCCGCACACCAGCGTCACCGTCGAGGTGCGCCGCATGGGCGGCGGGTTCGGCGGCAAGGAGACGCAGGCCTCGTTGTTCGCCGCCGCCGCCGCCCTGGTGGCGGTCAAGACCGGCCGCCCGGCCAAGGCTCGCCCCGACCGCGACGAGGACATGGTCATGACCGGCAAGCGGCATGACTTCGAGGTCGCCTACGACGTCGGCTTCGACGACGAGGGCCGGCTGACGGGTCTAGCCCTGGAGTTGGCCTCGCGCTGCGGCTCGACCACCGACCTGTCGCTGGCCATCAACGACCGGGCGATGTTCCACGCCGACAACTGCTACTTCCTGCCGGCGGTCGAGATCGTCTCGCACCGCTTCAAGACCCATACGGTGTCGAACACCGCCTTCCGAGGGTTCGGCGGTCCGCAGGGCATGGCGGCCATCGAGCGGGTGATGGACGCGGTCGCCCAGGCCACGGGCCTGGATCCGCTGGAGGTGCGCCGCCGCAACCTCTATGGCGGCGAGGGGCGGAACCTCACGCCCTACCACCAGACCGTCGAGGACAATGTCGCGCCGCAGCTGCTGGCCGAGCTGGCCGCCGCCTGCGACTACGAGGCCCGCCAGCGCGATATCGACGCCTACAACGCCCGCAGTCCGGTGATCAAGAAGGGTCTGGCCCTGACGCCGGTGAAGTTCGGCATCTCGTTCACCACCACCCATCTGAACCAGGCCGGGGCGCTGATCCACCTCTATGCCGACGGTTCGATCCTGCTGAACCACGGCGGCACCGAGATGGGGCAGGGGCTGTTCGTCAAGGTCGCTCAGATCGTCGCCGAGGCCTTCAAGGTCGACGTGTCCAGGGTGAAGGTGACCTCGACCGTCACCGACAAGGTGCCCAACACCTCGGCCACCGCCGCCTCGTCGGGCACGGACCTGAACGGCATGGCGGCGCTAAACGCCGCGAACGCCATCAAGGCGCGGCTGGTGGCGTTCGCGGCGAAGAAGTGGGGCTGCGACGAGGCCGAGGTCGCGTTCACGCCCGAAGGCCTGCGGGCGGGAGCCGAGCTGGTCCCATTCGAGGTGCTGTGCCGCCAGGCCCACCTGGCCCGGGTGTCGCTGTCGTCGACCGGCTTCTACGCCACGCCCAAGATCCACTACGACCGCGCGACCCACACGGGGCGGCCGTTCTACTATTTCGCCTATGGTGCGGCCTGCAGCGAGGTGCTGATCGACACCCTGACCGGCGAGATGAAGGTCACGCGGGCCGACATCCTGCACGACGCCGGCCGCTCGCTGAACCCGGCCATCGACCTGGGCCAGATCGAGGGCGGCTTCATCCAGGGCATGGGCTGGCTGACCACCGAGGAACTGGTGTTCAGCGCCGACGGCCGCCTGCTGACCCACGCCCCCTCGACCTACAAGATCCCGACCTGTGGCGACCGGCCAGCGGTGCTGAACATCGCGTTGTGGGAGCCGGGCCGAAACGTCGAGGAGACGGTGCACCGCTCCAAGGCCGTGGGCGAGCCGCCCCTGATGCTGGCCCTGTCGGTGCTGTCGGCGGTGAGCCGGGCGGTGGCGTCGGTCGCCGACCACAAGGTGTTCCCCGACCTTGACGCGCCGGCGACGCCGGAGCGGATCCTGATGGCGGTCGAGGACGTGAAGCGGAGGGCTGGTCTTGGTTAGGGCGCCCAACGTCGCCCTCTCCCAGAGGGAGAGGGAGGGACCCGCGCTCGAAGAGCGTGGGAGGGTGAGGGCTTACGCTCTCACCGCTTTCTCACGAACGTCCCGGCGCGCCGTCCGATGTCTTACCCCCTCACCCTCCCACGCTTCGCGCGGGCCCCGCCCTCTCCCCATGGGAGAGGGGACATGAGCAACTGGGCTCGACAATCCTTGGCGCGACTAGCCGAAAACCAACCCCTCGCCTTAGTCACCATCCTCGCCATCGAGGGCTCCGCGCCGCGCGACGCCGGGACCAAGATGGTGGTCTGGGCCGAGGGCCAGGCCGGCACGATCGGCGGCGGTAATCTAGAGCACCAGGTCGCCGAGCAGGCCCGGAAGATGCTGCTGACCCCCGTCCATTTCGCCCTACAGGACTACCCACTGGGCCCGCTGCTGGCCCAGTGCTGTGGCGGCCGGGTGCGGCTGCTGATCGAGCGCCTGGACAAGACCGCCATCGACTGGCTGACCGACGCGGCGCGCCGCCTGGACGCCGACCAGCCGTTCGAGGTCCGCACCCGCTTCAACCCCGGCGCCCTGACCAAGACCATCGCCCCGGTCGCGGCCTCCACCCCGGACGGCGCGATGATCACCCTGGCGGGCGAGCCCGCGACGGCGCGGGGCGCCCGGCCGACCCTGGGCGACGTGCTGGTCGAGCCGCAGGACCTGCCGCGGCCGCCGGTGCTGCTGTTCGGGGCCGGCCACGTGGGCCAGGCCGTGGCCCGGGCCCTGGAGCCGTTGCCGTTCCGGCTGGCCTGGTACGATACCCGACCGGAGACCGCCGAGATTCCCGGCGTCACGGTGGGCGCGCCCGCCGAGCTGGCCGCCGCCGCCATGGGCGCGGGGGCGGACGCCTACATCCTTGTCATGACCCACGATCATAATCTGGACTACGCCCTGACCTCGGCGGCCCTGGCCGGCGGGGGGGTCAGCTATCTGGGCCTGATCGGGTCGGACACCAAGAAGGCGCGGTTCCTGAGCCGGCTGCGCAAGGATGGCTTCGGCGATGGAAGCACCGCCCGCGTGACCTGCCCGATCGGCCTGCCGCACCTGAAGAACAAGGCCCCCGAGGTGATCGCCGTCTCGGTGGCCGCCGACCTGCTGATGCGGCTCGAGGCCGCCCGCCGCGAACGTTTGAAGGATTTCCAGCTTGCAAGCCTATAGGGCGTCGATCCTCCACCTGGAGGCCGACCCGAGCACCACCGATGGCGAGGCGCACGCCTTCCACGAGGACGGCCTGCTGCTGGTCGCGGAGGGCCGCGTCGTGGCCTGTGGCGACTACGCCAAGCTGGCCGACGAGCTGGGCGACACGCCGGTGGAGGACCTGACCGGCAAGCTGATCGTCCCCGGCTTCGTCGACACCCACATCCACTTCCCCCAGGTCGACATCATCGCCGCCCATGGCGAGCAACTGCTGGACTGGCTGGAGCGCCACACCTTCCCGGCCGAGGCCGCGTTCGCCGACAAGGGCCATGCCGAGGCGGCCGCCGAGTTCTTCGTCGAGGAGCTGCTGCGCAACGGCACGACCAGCGCCCTGGTGTTCGGCTCGGTGCACAAGGCCTCGGTGGAGGCGCTGTTCGCCGCCGCTTTGAAGCGCGACATGCGGCTGATCGCCGGCAAGTCGCTGATGGACCGCAACGCCCCGCCCGGCCTGACCGACACGGTCGAGGGCAGCCGGGCCGACATGCAAAGCCTGATCGCCAACTGGCACGGCAAGGGGCGGCTGGGCTATGCCGTCACCCCGCGCTTCGCGATCAGCTGCAGCGACGAACAGCTGGCCATGGCCGGTGAAGTGCTGGCCGAGCACCCGACCGTGTGGATGCAGACCCACCTGTCGGAGAACATCCGCGAGATCGTCGACACCGCCAAACTGTTCCCGGACGCGAAGGACTATCTGGATGTCTATGAGCGTTTCGGCCTGGTCGGAAAGCGCTCGGTCTTCGCCCACTGCGTCCATCTTCAGGGAGACGCTTTCCAGCGTCTCGCGCAGGCAGGGGCGTCAGTCGCCTTTTGCCCGACCTCGAACCTCTTCCTGGGCTCGGGCCTGTTCCCGCTGGAGACCGCCTGCGCCCACGGGGTGAAGGTGGGGATCGGCACGGACGTGGGGGCGGGGACGACCTTTTCGATCCTCCACACCCTGGGCGAGGCCTACAAGGTGGGCCAGCTGCGCGGCGAGGCGCTGGATCCGTTCCACGCCCTGTACCTGGCCACCCTGGGCGGGGCGCGGGCCCTGGGGCTGGAGGATGAGATCGGAAGCCTGGAAGCCGACAAGATCGCCGACTTCCTGGTCCTGGACCTGGCCGCCACGCCCCTGCTGGCCCGGCGGATGCCGGCGGCGCGGAGCCTGGAGGACCGGCTGTTCGCGCTGACCGTGCTGGGGGATGATCGGGTGGTGGAGCGGACCTATGTGGCAGGGGTGGAGCGGCATCGGCGATAAGATCCTCCCCCTGTGGGGGAGGTGTCGGCGAAGCCGACGGAGGGGGGAGTGATCAGCCGACGGCCACAACCCGGACCTTCGACCCAATAACTCCCCCCACCGATCGCTGCGCGATCGCCTCCCCCACCGGGGGAGGGACCCTAGGCTCAGACCCCCATCGTCTCCGCATACAGCTTCAGCAGCCCCTCGGCCTTCACCCCCACCGTGATCGCCTGGATCGGTTGATCGTCCCAGGCCGACGGCCCGAACAGTTCCCCCTCGACCTTCTGGCAGGTCTGGCCCAGGGCGATGCCGTCGGTGATCACCCGGATCGATCCGCGGCGAACCTCGAAGAGCGACGGGTCGATCACGAACGCCACGGCCGCGGCGTCGTGCACGCAGCAGCCGATGATGCCGTCGCGGCCGCCGTAGAACGCCGCATAGGGCTTGGAAATGGCGTTGAGGAACGCGCCGGCCGGACCGGCCTTGGCTTCCAAAGCGTCCATGTAGGCGGGGGTCATCACCACCTGGGTGGTGACGTCCAGGCTGACGGCGGTGACTGGCCAGGGCGCGGTGAACACCTGGTCGGCGGCCTCCGGGTCGTTCCAGATATTGGCCTCGGCGACCGGGGTGACGTTGCCCGGCTTGCCGGCCACGCCGAACGCGCCGCCCATGATCACCACGGCCTTCAGCAGGGTGGCGACCTGCGGATCGGCGTTGAGCGCCAGGGCCAGGTTGGTCAGCGGACCGACCGCGACCAGGGTGATCTCGCCGGGATGCTCGCGCGCCAGGTCGATGATCGCCTGGTAGGCGGGCTTGGCCTCGGGCCGGGAGGGCTTCAGGCCGGTCAGCTCGACGTCGCCCAGGCCGTTCTCGCCGTGCACGAAGGTCGGCGAAGGGTTGCGCGGCCGGACCAGCGGCTTGTCGGTTCCCTTGAAGACCGGGGCCTTCAGGCCGAAGCGGTCCTTCAGATAGAGCGCGTTGCGGGTGGTGGTGTCGATGTCGGCGTTGCCGAACACCGTGGTCACCGCCACCAGGTCGAGCGCCGGGCTGGCTTCGATGAACAGCAGCGCCATGGCGTCGTCGATGCCGGGATCGGTGTCGAAGATGATCTTCTGGACAGAGTTCTGGGTCGTCATCCGAAGGACTTATCTCATCGCGGAAGGGAGGGGGAGACCCTCCGAAACGAACCATGCTCCCGGCGCGAACCGGGAGCATGGCGGGACGATGGCGATCCTTCGGCCTCCGCCCGGCCGTGGCCGGGCGGGTCTCCAGGATTACCGCTTGGCGCTGATCGAGATGCCGACGATCCGAGGCTCGTTGACGAAACCGGTCAGGTTGTTGAAGTCGATCGCGCCGCGCAGGTTCACCTCGTTGGTGATGTTGCGGGCGAACGCGGCGATCTCATAGGCGCCGTCGCGCTTGGCGTAGCCCAGCTTCAGGCCGCCCTCGAAGTCGCCCTTCGAGTAGAACTCCTTGCTCTGGTAGAGGAAGACGTTCGTGTAGCCCTGGCGGAACCAGTCGGTGTAGGCGAACAGTTCGCCGTCGCCGATCGGATAGCTGTAGCGGGCCGTGAAGTTCAGCACGTACTTCGGCGCGTTCGGGAACGGGTTGCCGTCGACCAGGGCCTGGCCCGAGGCGTTCAGAGGGTCGGTGACCGTGCACTGGGCGCAGACCGCCACGGCCAGATCCTTGTCCTTGATCTTGGTGTGGTTGTAGCTGTAGCCGGCGGTCAGCAGCAGGTTCTCGGTGACCTTGAACTCGCCGTCGAACTCGACGCCATAGGCCTGGCCCTTGTCGGCGTTGATCAGCAGGGTGCCGTTGGTGGCGCCGCCGATGGCGCTGAACTGCGGGTTCTTCTCTTCATAGGTAAAGGCCGCGCCATTGAAGCGGATGCGGCGGTCCAGCAGTTCGCTCTTGAAGCCGACTTCGTACGACTGGATCGTTTCCGACTTGGCCACCGAGGCGGGGCTGAAGAAGACGATGTCGCGGCCCTGGATGGTCGGGCCGCGGAAGCCGTGGGCGGCGCGGGCGTACAGGCTGAAGTCGTCGGTCACGTCGTAGAAGGCCGACAAGTCCCACGAGACCTTGCTGTCCGACACCGACACTTCCGGCGCGGTCGAACCGACGACGGTCATGGTCTTCTTGTCGTCGGTGTAGCGGGCACCGCCGGTCAGCTTCAACTTGTCGTTGACCTGATAGGCGACCTGGCCGAAGCCGGCCCAGGCGGTGTTCTTGTGGTTCAGCGTCGCTTTGTTGAATCCGGCGTCGGTGGTGACCAGGAAGTCCGACTTGAAGTAGTAGCCGCCGAACTGCCAGCTGAGCGGGCCTTCGGTGTCCGAGGCCAGGCGTACTTCCTGGGTGTACTGGTCCAGGTCGTCAATGCCGTCCCGGGTGTCGGAGTCGAACGGGATGAAGCCCGGACCCGTGCCAGCCACGCCGCCGTCGATGTCGCCGCGGCTGTAGCCATTGGTGGTCTCGTAGGCGCTGATCGAGGTCAGGGTCACGCCGCCGAAATCGTAGTCGACCTTAATCGACTCTCCGTTGCCGTCGTACTTCTGCGGGTTGCTGGCTCCGCCGTTGTAGAAGACCGAATCACGGTGGAAGTTGCCGTTGATCTTGTTGCTGCCCTTGGTGAGGATATTGGCCCGGAAGATCGCGGCCGTGCCGTCCAAGGTGCGGTTGTGGGCGTTCAGCAGGACGCTGAGGTTCTCGGTCGGGGTCCACAGCAACTGGCCGCGGATGGCGTATTCGTCATAGCCGCCCATCGCGTCCTTCACGTTGGTGAAGGTGTTGTCGATATAGTTGTCGCGGTGCTGGCCCAGGATGGCGATGCGGCCGGCCAGCTTGCCTTCGACCAGCGGGCCGCCGACGCCGCCTTCGGCCGTCCACGAGCCGTACGAGCCGTAGGTCACCGTGCCGTTGGCCTTGAAGACCTGGCTCGGCTTGACGCTGTCGAACTTGACGATGCCGGCGGTGGTGTTGCGGCCGAACAGCGTGCCCTGCGGGCCGCGCAGCACTTCCACCTGCTCGACGTCGAAGATCGGCGTGCTCTTCAGCACGACGTTTTCCATGACCACGTCGTCCATGATCACCGACACCGGCTGCGAGGCGGCCAGGTCGAAGTCGGTGTTGCCCAGGCCGCGGATGTAGAAGCGCGGGGCGGCGCGGCCGTTGGAGCTTTCGACGAACAGGCCGGGCACCCGGCTGGACAGGGCCAGGACGTCCTCGCCGCCGGCGAACAGCGCGTCCAGCTTCTCGCCGCCCATGGTGGCGACCGAGACCGGCACTTCCTGGATATTTTCCGAGCGCTTCTGGGCGGTGACGATCACGTCGTCCAGGGTGACGGAGCCGGTGTCCTGGGCGAAGGCGGGCGCGGCGGCGCCGACGGCCAGGACCAGGGCGGTGAGGGCGGCGCCGCGGTGGAGGCGGCTGCGCAGCGTGTTGGCGGTGGTCATTGAAGTATCCCCTTCATGCGCCGGCGGCCCGACGCTTGAGGGTGCAATGCACAATGCCGGAGGCGAATCCAAAGCTTTGATGACGTCCCAGACCACGTTTGGTGAAGTTTTTGCCCTGGATGTCACTATTTGACCACGCCGCGACAGGACTGCCCAAAAGCAGATCATAAGTCATAGGTTTATTACTTATGATCATCGGACAGACGATCCGGCGCTTATGGAGCAAGGCGTTGGTCGACGCCGTCCTGCAGAAGCGAAACGTGGGCCGAGACGATTTTCCAGCCGGTTTCGGTGCGGATCCAGGTCTGGCTCTGGCGTCCGGTGCGTTTTGCCCCTTCGCGCTGGAATTCGACGTTGGCGACGGCGAAGTCTCGCCCAAACGTGGTGATTTCCGTCCTCAGGCGTGACCTCTGCGGCGAGCCGCCCGAGCGGCCGATTCGAAAGGCCGCGATCGCCTCGAAGCCGTAGAGGTTCTCGGCCACGCCGTAGCGCACCGTCTCGGGCGCATCGCGGAAGAAGCCGTCCAGCGCCTCGACGTCGTTGGTCATCAGCGCCGTCTCGTAGGCGTCGACGGCGGCGGTCACCTCGGCCAGGACGTCGGGGTCGTTGACGGAGGTCATTGCGCGGGTTCCGGCGGACGGTGAGCGGCCACGACGCCGGCCCGTTCCAGGCGCAGGGCGGCGGCCAGGGCCAGGTCCTCGCGCCAGGCCGGGGCGATGATCTGCACGCCGATCGGCAGCTTGCCGGGGCGGTTCACGGGCGCGGCCACCACCGGCAAGCCGACATAGCTGATCGGTTGGGTGTAGGCGCCCAGGTTCTTGCGGACCGAGACCTGTTGGCCGCCCATCTCCATGGTCGCCTGGCCGATGCCGGGCGCGGGGCAGACCGAGGCGGGGGCCAGCAGCACGTCGAAATCCTCGAACACCGCCCGCACGGCGTCGCGGAACACCGGGCGGTAGCGGCGCGCGACCTCGGCGACGGCGTCGGGCGCCAGGGCCCCGGCCAGCAGGCGGTCGCGGACGGCGGGGTCGTAGTCGAGGGGCCGGACCTTCAGGTCGGGCCAGTGCAGGTGCGCGGCCTCGATCGGCGTCAGGCAGAAGGCGGCGGCGCGGGCCAGTTCGGCGCCCGGAAGTTCGACGCCGCGCCGGGCCTGCAGGGCGTCGGCGACGATCTCCAGCGCCTCCAGCACCTGCGGAAAGGCGCCCTGCGCGAACCAGCCGCCCAGCACGCCGACGCGAAGGGGCGCGTCGGCCCCTTCTTGCAAATGGGGGGCTTGCAGGCGGGGGGCGACCGGTTCGGCGGGCCGACGGCAGAGCGGATCTAGCGGATCGGGGCCCTGCATCAGGTCATAGGCGAGGGCCAGGTCGGCGACCGAACGGGCGAACGGCCCGACATGGTCCAGGCTCTCGACAAAGGGAAAGGCGCCCTGGCGCGACAGGCGGCCCAGGGTGGGCTTGAGGCCGAACACCCCGCACAGGCTGGCGGGGATGCGGATCGAGCCGTTGGTGTCCGAGCCCAGGGTCAGGGGCACGAGGCCGCCGCTGACCGCCGCGGCCGAACCGCCGGACGAGCCGCCGGCGATGCGGGCCGGGTCATGCGGATTGCGGGTTGGGCCGTCGTGGGCGTTCTCGGTGACGAAACCGTAGGCGAACTCGTCCATGTTCAGCGCGCCGACCAGCACCGCCCCCGCGGCGGTCAGCCGCTGGACGGCGGTGGCGTCGCGGGCGGCGCGCGGCGCATCCCGACGGATGCGCGAGCCGGCGATCGTGGTCGCGCCTTCGACGTCGAACAGGTTCTTGACCGCGAACGGCGCGCCGGCCAGCGGGCCGACGGGGCGGCCGACGGCGAGGTCGGCGTCGATCGCCTCGGCCTGGGCCAGGGCGCGCTCGGCGAAGACGGCGGTATAGGCGTTGAATCGGTCGTCGCGCGCGCGGGCCAGGGCGGCCTCGATCTCGGCCCGGGCGGTGGTCCGACCCTCGCGGACGTCGGCGGCGACGGCCTGGGCGGAGCGGAAGTCGGCCGTGCTCATGGCTCGAACGGCTCGAGCGGGACGGTGTCGTCCAGGCCGACGGCGGCCACGAACGTCGCGGCCTGGCGGCGCAGCAGGGCCAGGTTGTCGAGCACGCCGGCGCGGGTCTCCGGCGGCAGGGCCAGGCCCAAGGCCTCGGCCCGGGCGTCCGCATAGGCGGCGACCACCTGGTCGTCCAGGGCCAGGAACGCTGCGAGCGCCGGATCGGTCGCCATGCGGGACGAGCTCCACAAGTAAGAAAAATCTTCATAGCGGGGATGGGCGGCGGCCGCCAGCGCCATGGACCCCGGAACGCGCCGACGCCCATGTCCGCGCCATGCCGACGGCGGGGCTGCCCGCCGGATGGGCGCCGGCGCGCTTCGCCAGGCCATGCGGCGGTCGAGGCTAGGGCGGCGGGCCGGCCGCGCGCCAACTGGGTTCTGGTAATAGAGGACTTACTTCATGCGGCATCACCTGGCCTCGACCCCGGACACCGTGCGCTTCGGGATCTTCGACGCGGCCTTCGCCCCGGTGCTGACGGTCGCGCCGGGCGACACGGTGGTGATCGACTGCGTGTCGGGCGGTCCCGAGGTGATGCCGGCGCCGGACTCCGGCCTGGTGATCCCGCCCGCCCTGCAGGCGATCCACGACGCTAAACTGGAGCGCATCGGCCCGCACATCCTGACCGGCCCGGTGGCGATCGCGGGGGCCGAGCCGGGCGACACGCTGGAGGTGCGGATCGAGGCCATCGAGCCGAACAACGTCTGGGGCTATTGCGCCGTCCGGCCGCTGGCCGGGACCCTGCCGGACGAGTTTCCCGAGCGCTATGTCAGCCACATCGCGGTCGACGCCGCGGCGGGGACCTGCAAGCCAAGCTGGGGCCCGACCCTGCCGCTGCGCCCGTTCTTCGGCACCACCGGCGTCGCGCCGCCGCCCCGCTACGGACGCCTGTCCAGCCGCGAGCCGCGCGAGCACGGCGGCAACATGGACTGCAAGGAGCTGGTCGCCGGCTCGACCCTGTTCCTGCCGGTCTGGGTTCCGGGCGCCAACTTCTCGGCCGGCGACGGCCACGGCCGCCAGGGCGATGGCGAGGTCTGCGTCAACGCGCTGGAGATGGGCCTGACCGGGACCTTCACCTTCGTCCTGCACAAGGCCGCCGACGTCGGCGTCCGGACTTGGCCGAGCGCCCAGAGCCCGACCCACTACCTGACGTTCGGCTTCAACGAGGACCTGGACCTGGCGATGAAGCAGGCGCTGCGGGCCATGATCGAGCTGATCGTCGCGCGGTCTTCGCTGACGCGCGTGCAGGCCTATCAGTTTTGCTCGCTGGCCGTGGACTTCCGCGTGACCCAGACGGTCAACGGCGAGAAGGGCGTGCATGGCATGCTGGAGAAGGGGGTGTTGTTTTGAGTTCAGAGGCTCACCCACTTGCCCCCACCTGACGGCTTCGCCGTCTGCCCGCCCCCATAGGGGGCGGAGGACGCTCGCGCACCGATCCTCTTCCCCCTGTGGGGGAAGACGGTCGCGAAGCGACCCGTAGGGGCAAGTATTCGCCGCACCTACTTCCGCAGATACCCCTCCAGCAGTTCCAGCGCATGCGCCAGCCGGGCCCGTCGCCATTCCGGCTTGCTCATGTCGGTGTCCAGCGTCACCGACAGCGAGTAGCCGTTGGCCAGGTGGAAGCGGCTCATGGCCGCGATGGTCACGTAGATCTGGGCCCAGTCGAGGTTGTCGCGAAAGATCCCCTGCTTCTGGCCGCTGTCGATCAGCCGCTCGATGGTCCGGCGTAGCGGAAAGGCTGTCTCGGTGACCTTGCGCGACTGAGCCACGAACTTGCCCTGCAGCAGGTTCTCGTTGCGCAGCAGGCCGTCGATGCGCGGGTTCTTCTCGAAATAGTCGGAGGTGAAGCGCTGCAGGGCCAGGAAGCCCTCCAGCGGCCGGTCGAAGTCGATCTCCAGCTCGGCTTCGCGGCCACGCAGGTCCTCGTAGGCGGCCTCCAGCACCGCCAGGTACAAGCCCTTCTTGTCGCCGAAGTAGTGGTAGAGCATGCGGATGTTGCACTTGGCGGCCTTGACGATCTTCTCGATCCGCGCGCCGGCGTAGCCCGCCTGGGAGAACTCCCGCAGCGCCGCGGTCAGGATCGCCTTGCGCGTCCGCTCGGCGTTGCGTTTGCGGGGCGCCGGAGCGGCGTCGTCGGTCGGTTCGGCCGATGGCGTCTCTACCAGGGTGGTCACTGCGTCTTCGCTCCCGCCTTGATCCAGGCGCCCAGCTGGGCGCGCTCGGCATCGGTAATGTGAGTCTCGTTTCCGAGCGGCATGCTGGTCGTCTCGACCGCGCGCTCGCGGATCTTGCCCGCATAGCGCGCCATGCCGGCCGGGGTGTCGAAGGCCGCGCCGTTGGGCGGGGCGGTGAAGCCCTTGTGGGTCGGGGTGGCCGAATGGCACATCACGCAATGCCTCTGGACGATGGCCTGGGCCACGGGGAAGGGCACGTTTGAAACCGTCTCGGGCGCCTTGGACTTGAGGCTGGCGATCATGCTGACGCTGAAGATCAGGAACGCTCCCAGGATCAGGTAGTCGGGCTTGATGACCCCATGGTGGCGCAGGATGAAGAAGTAGCGGATCGACACGCCGCCCGCGCTGATCAAGGCCAGCAGCAGCCAGGCCAGGTGGTGGCCGGTGACCGCCGGATAGTGGTTGCTGATCATGATGAAGATGACCGGCAGGGTCATATGGGTGTTGTGCACCGAGCGCTGCTTGCCCATGGCCCCCAGGCGCGGGTCGACGGGACGGCCGGCCAGCATGTCGGCGACGATCTTGCGCTGGTTGGGGATGATCACCAGGAACACGTTGCCGACCATGCAGGTGCCGATGATCGCGCCGACATGGATGAAGGCACCACGGTCGGAGAAGAGCCGGGTCAGGGCCCAGGCCGCCGCCGTCAGCGTCAGGAACCAGACGACGCCGAACAGGCGCGGCCTGGCGCCCAGCGGCGAGCGGCACAGGCCTTCGTAGACAGCCAAGCCGCCGAAGATGAAGGCCAGGCCCGTGGCGATGGCGCCGGCCTGGCTGAAGGCGTGCTTGCTGGCGTCGATCAGGTAGACCGGGGCGCCGACATAGTAGAGCACGATCAGCAGGGCGAAGCCCGACAGCCAGGTGGTGTAGGCCTCCCATTTGAACCAGTGCAGGTGGTCGGGCATGTGCGCCGGGGCCGTCATGTACTTCTGCGAATGGTAGAAGCCGCCGCCGTGCACGGCCCACAGCTCGCCCTTCACGCCGTCCTTCTCGGGGACGGGCGGGCGCAGGTTGTTGTCCAGCCAGACGAAGTAGAACGAGGCGCCGATCCAGGCGACGCCGGCGATCACGTGCAGCCAGCGCAGGGACAGGTTCAGCCAGGTGGTCAGATCGTATTCCAACTACAAGGTCCCCCAGGCCGAAACTTCAACCGTCGTCATCCCCCTCCCGACCGTCATCCCGGGCCCCGTGCCCGGGACCCCTCCGTCCGCCGCAAGTGCGGAGATGTGGCGCGCCAGCGCGCCAAGGCGCTGCGCCGTCAGCTGAACCAGGGGTCCCGGGCACAAGGCCCGGGATGACGAGCGTTTTGGGGGCGATGGTCGTTCGGAGCGGCTCATCCGGTCACCGCGTCTTGCAGCCGAAGCTTGGAGATCAGGCCGATCTGCGCGATCGCCTCGGCGACCTCGGCGGCCTGGTCGTTCTCCAGCCGCGCCTGCATGGCCGCCAGGATCGCGGTCTTGTCGTTCAGCCGTACGGCGATGATGAACGGAAAGCCGAAGCGCTGGCGATAGGCGGCGTTCAGGACGTGGAAGCGCTCGAACTCCTCCGGCGTCAGTCGGTTCAGGCCGGCGCTGGCCTGTTCGGCGTTGCTCTCGGCGGTCAGGGTCTTGGCGATCGCCGCCTTGCCGGCCAGTTCGGGGTGGGCGCGGATCAGGGCCAGGCGCTCGTCCTCGGGCGCGGCGTCCAGCACGGCCATGGTGGCGGCGTGCAGGGCCTCGACGCTGTCGAATGGCGCGGCGTCATAGGCGCGCTTGACGACCCAGGGCGACAGCTCGAAGGCGAAGCCGAGCGTGGTGGCGAAGCCGGTGCGGTTCATCCGGTTCAGGTCGGCCAGGGTCAGGGGCGGGGCGCTCATTGGGCGGATGCCTTGTAGGGGTGGGTCGCGATCCAGTGCCGCGCGATGTCGATGCGCCTGGCCACCCAGACCTTGTCGTGGGCGGTGACGTGCTCGAGGAAGCGGCGCAGGGCCATGATCCGGCCCGGCTTGCCGACGATCCGGCAGTGCAGGCCCACGCTCATCATCTTCGGCGCGGTCTCGCCTTCGAGGTAGAGGGCGTCGAACGTGTCGCGCAGATAGGCGAAGAACTGGTCGCCGCTGTTGAAGCCCTGGGGCGCGGCGAAGCGCATGTCGTTGGCGTCCAGCGTGTAGGGCGTGATCAGCTGCGGCCGGCCATGCTGGTCGTCCCAGTAGGGCAGGTCGTCGGCGTAGCTGTCGGCGTCGTAGACGAAGCCGCCTTCCTGGGCGATCAGCCGGGCGGTGTTGGGGCTGGTGCGGCCCTGGTACCAGCCCAGCGGTCGCTCGCCGGTCAGGGCCTCGTGGATCTCGATAGCCTGGGCGATGTGCTCGCGTTCCAGCGCCTCGGGGAAATGCTGGTAGTCGATCCAGCGATAGCCGTGGGTGGCGACCTCCCAGCCGGACTTCAGCATGGCTTCGACGGCGTCAGGGTGGCGGGCCATGGCCTGGGCCACGCCGAAGACGGTCAGCGGTAGGCCGAAGTCCTCGAACAATCGGCGGATCCGCCAGAAACCGGCCCGCGCGCCGTATTCGTAGAGGCTCTCCATCGCCATGTGCCGAGCGTCGGGGATCGGCTGGGCGCCGACCATCTCCGACAGGAAGTGCTCGGCCTGCGAGTCGCCGTGCAGGACGGAGCGCTCGGCGCCTTCCTCGTAGTTGAGGACAAACTGCACGGCGATCCGGGCGCCGTTCGGCCACTGGGCATGGGGCGGGTTTTCGCCGTAGCCGATGAGGTCGCGGGGGTAGGTCATCGGCCGTAAGCCCCCTCAGTCGCTCCGCGACAGCTCCCCCAGAGGGGGAGCATCTGTTGGCCGACGCACCGCGTAGATCCTCCCCCCGTGGGGGAGGTGGCCCGGAGGGCCGGAGGGGGGAGTGGCAGGGCGCTCACGAGAACATCCCCAGTGCAGCATCCACCCCGGCGCCGGCCGTGAATCCATAACCCTCACCGCGCAGCACCGCCTCCAGCGCCGCCAGGGTCGTCAGCACAGCGTGCTTGCGGGCGTTCACCCCCATCGCCCCGATCCGCCAGACCTTGCCCGCCAGCGGCCCGAAGGCCGTGCCGATCTCGATCTCGAAGTCGGTGCGCATGCGCGTCCGCACCCGGTCGCCGTCGACGCCCGGCGGGATGACCACGGCGGTGACATTGGTCATCTTGTGGGCCTTGTCGCCGTAGACGCTCAGGCCCATGGCCTCGACCCCGGCCACCACCGCCGCCCCGGCCTGGGCGTGGCGGGCGAAGCGGGCCTGCAGCCCCTCCTCCAGCACCACCCGGGCGCATTCGCGGGCCGCGTACAGCATCGAGGCGGCCTCGGTGTGGTGGTTCAGGCGTTTGTCGGACCAGTAGTCCATGATCATCGCCAGGTCGAAATAGTTGGAGGCGATGCGGCGGCCGTTGCCGGCGACCGTCCCGGCCGGGGCGATGCCGGCCTCGACGTGCTTGCGGCCGTTGATGTGCTCGGCGGCGCGGTCCGAGATCGTGATCGGGCCCGAGCCCGATGGCCCGCCCAGACACTTCTGCAGCCCGCCGGTGACGATGTCGGCCCGCCAGGCGTCGACCGGCGTGCTCATGCCGCCGATGGTGGCGGTGGCGTCGACATAGAGCAGGGCGTCGTAGCGTTGGCAGATCTCGCCGATCGCCGCGATCGGCTGGGCCATGGTGGTGGAGGTGTCGCCGTGCACGCAAGCCACCAGCCGCGGGCGCACGCGCTTGACCGCGTCCTCCACGGCCTGCGGATCGACGACCTTGCCCCATTCGCCCTCGACCGTGGTCACCTTGGCGTCGCAGCGCTGGGCGATCTCCGACAGCAGAAGGCCAAAGCGTCCGGCGTTGACCACCACCACGTCGTCGCCCGGCGCCAGCACCGAGACCAGGGCCGCCTCGATGGCGGCGCGCGAGGTGCCGTCGATCAGGAAGGTCCAGCGGTTCTGCGTCTGGAACACCTGGCGGTACAGCGCCATGGTCTCGTTCATGTAGCCGGTGAACTCCGGGTCGAACTGGCCCAGCAACTGCACCGACATGGCCCGCAGCACGCGCGGATGCACGTTGATCGGGCCGGGGCCCATCAGCAGCCGAGAGGGATGGTCGAGTTCGCCGAAGGTCTGGGTGGTGGTCATCTGGAGCGCTTCAATTGGTGGTTCGGGGACGCCGTGCGTCCTTCGAGGCTCGCCTGCGGCTCGCACCTCAGGAAGAGGAAATCAGCAACAACGCTCCTCATCCTGAGGCGCCGCGAAGCGGCCTCGAAGGACGCAGGGCGTCGAAATCTTCGGCGAGCCGCTCCACGAACCCCAGCATGGCCTGAGCGGCCAGGGCGCAGTCGGCCTCGGTCACGGCCTCGCGCGGATTGTGGCTGATCCCGCCCTCGCAGCGGATGAACAGCATGGCGGTGGGGCAGAGGTCGGCGATGACCATGGCGTCGTGGCCGGCCCCGCTGGGCAGGCGGCGCGGCGCCTGGCCGGTGGCGGCGACGGCGTCTTCGAGCAGGGCGGTCAGTCCGGGATCGCAGGGGCTGGCGGCCAGGTCCTGCATCAGGGTGATCGAGGCTTCGAGCCCGCGCAGGGCGGCGATGGCCTCGATCTCGGCGGTGACGGCCTCGACCGCGGCGTCGCGCGTGGCGGCGACCTCGGCCCGGATGTCCATCGAATATTCCATCGCACCGGGAATGACGTTGAAGGCCCCAGGCAGGGCGGTGATCCGGCCGACGGTGCCGACCAGGCCGTCCTCGCCGCCGCCGCAGATCCGCTCCAGGGCCAGGATCGCCTCGGCGGCGGCGGGGCCGGGATCCTTGCGCAAATTCATCGGCGTCGTGCCGGCGTGGCCGGCCATGCCCGTGAACCGCACCATCAGCCGCTTCTGGGCGGCGATGGCGGTGACCACGCCCAGGGCCAGGCCCTCGGCCTCCAGCACCGGGCCTTGCTCGATGTGGGCTTCCAGGAAGGCGAAGATCTCGCCGGGCGCGCGGGCCGCCTCCTCCAGGCGCGTGGGGTCCAGGCCGAAGACCGCGAACGCCTCGGCCAGGCTGACGCCGTCGGCGTCGGCCATCTCCATGACGCTGGGGCTGACGGTTCCGGCGACGGCGCGGCTGCAGGTCATCGAGGCGGGAAAGCGCGAGCCTTCCTCGTCGCCGAACGCGATCACCTCGACCGCGAACGGCAGGCGGCGGCCGGCGCGGGCCAGGACCTCGACCACGTCGATCCCCAGCATGACGCCCAGCGCGCCGTCGTAGCGGCCGCCGTTGCGGACGCTGTCGATGTGCGAGCCGGTCAGCAGGGCCGGGGCGTCCGGCGTCTCGCCCTCGTAGCGGCCGACCAGGTTGCCGGCGCGGTCGCGACGGGCGGTCATGCCGGCCTGCTCCATCCAGAAGGCCAAGGTCTTGAGCGCCTCGTCATGGGCCGGCGTCAGGAACCGGCGCACCAGCATGTCGTCGGCTTCGCTATAGGGCGCCGCGCCCATCAGGTCGCACCGGGTCTTGGCCCGTGCGCCAGGCACGAAGTCGCCGATCTCGAAGGCTTCCGCCACCCTGCGGGGCTCCCCTTTGCCGTTCCACGCCATTCGTGACATCCTGGCCTTAACATCGACGGGCCGCCAAGCCCGCGATGATCGGCGCCGCGGAACGGCTTCCCGCGCACATGCCTCGACAAGCGCCAGACCGAACCGGCGGCGCCTGAAGCTAAGTCATAAATCACTTACTTACTGAAAGACAGGCTTGGCGGAGAATAGCCGCCCGATCGCGCGAGGGGGAACGCCAGCATTCGCCGCGCCGTTGGTCATCCAGGTTTGACCATGCGGGGCAGCAGTCATGTCGACATCGCCGGGAGTCCTGCCGCGAAAGCTGGCCAAGCGCGTCCGGCGACTCGACGCGGCCAAGGCGATCGAGCTGGCGTCGCGGCTCGGCTATGCCGCGCGGGGCCTGGTCTATCTGGGGCTCGGCTCCATCGTTCTGTTGGCGGCGCTGGACCTCACGCCGAGGGCCAAGGGCGCCAAGGCCCTGATGCGCGCCTGGGCCGACTGGCCGTTAGGCGGCGTGCTGATCGGCGGGATCGGCGCGGGCCTGGCGGGATTCGCGGCCTGGCGGGTGCTGCAGGCGGTGTTCGACGCCGACCGCCACGGGCGTTCGCCCAAGGCCTGGGCGGTGCGGATCGGCCAGGCGGTCAGCGGCCTGGTCTATGGCGGCCTGGCGCTGTCGGCCTTCGAGCTGTTGGACGAACTCGAGGACGCCGGGGAGCTCGACGAGGAGCAGAGGGCCCATCACACCGCCGGGACCATTCTCGACCTGCCCTATGGGGACACCTTGCTGATCGCCGCGGGCCTCGTGGTCATCGCGTTCGGGATCGGCAATGTCGTCCAGGGCCTGGTCCAGGATTTCGGCAAGCGCCTGAACTGCGATGAACGGACCTGCCGGCGGGTCGCGCCCCTGGCGAAGGTCGGCTACGGCGCGCGAGGCCTGGCCAGCCTGCCGCTGGGCGTCTTCCTGGTGACCGCGGGCGTCGAGGCCCGGGCCGGCGAGGCGCGCAGCTGGGGCGGCGCGCTGCAGGCGCTGGAAGGGCAGCCGTTCGGCAACGCGGCCTTGTGCCTGGTCGCCGCCGGCCTGATCGCCTTCGGACTGTTCGGCCTGGTCGAGGCGCGATATCGGCGCATACGCCCGCCGCCCGAGGTTACGCCGTGACCGGTTGGGTCTCCACCAGGCCCAGACGCTGCCTCGGCAGGGCCTCGGGGATCTCGTCGCGCAGGAAGGCCATCATCTTCTCGCGGACCTCGCAGCGCAGGTCGAAGGTTCTGGGCGCGCTGCGGGCGCTGACCAGGCAGCGCACCTCCAGCACCTGGGCGGTGACGTCGGTAACCTGCAGGTTGACCACCTTGCCGTCCCACAGCGCCGAGCCCCTGGCGATCTCCTCCAGCTTGGCGCGCAGGCGGTCGATCGGGGCGGCGTGATCGACATAGAGCATGGCCGTGCCGATCAGGGCCGCCGATTCCCGCGTCCAGTTCTGGAACGGCGTCTGGATGAAGTAGCTGAGCGGCAGCACCATCCGCCGCCAGTCCCACAGCCGCACCACCACATAGGTGGCGTTGATCTCCTCGACATTGCCCCACTCCTTGTCGACGATCACGGCGTCGTCGATGCGGATCGGCTGGGTGATGGCGATCTGGATGCCGGCGATCAGGTTGGTCAGCAGCGGCTGCAGGGCCAGGCCGACGATCAGCGAGGCCGCGCCGCCGGCCGCCAGCAGGCTGACGCCCCACTGGCGCACGCCCGGAATGGTCATCAGGGCCAGACCGACCGTGACCAGGCCGATGACCACGGCGCAGGCTCGGCGCAGGATCTTGACCTGGGTCAGGTGCTTCCGCGCCAGCAGGTTGTCTTCGACGTCGACGTTGAAGCGCCGCATGTAGAGCGCCGCGCCGATGTCCAGGGCGGTCAGCACGATCCAGCCCACCAGCACGATGAACAGGATCAGCAGCAGGTGCTTGGCGCCGGCGGCCTGGCCGGTGGTCAGGGGCGCGATCGAGGCGGCCAGGCTGAGGGCGGCGACGATGAACGCCATCCGGGTCGGCCGTCGCGTGCGCACGGCCAGGGCCGACCAGAAGGCGTCCCTGGACAGCGAGCGGCGGACGATCCGGACCAGGACAAAGTGCGCGGCCAGCGCCAGCAGCACGGCGACAGCGACCAGGGCCAGGCTGATCGCCCACGGCGGCGCCCAGGCCAGGCGCAGCGCCAGGTCCGTGAGCCAGGGAGGGGAGGCGGACATGGGCCTTTGAACGTGCGGGAACGCAGAGGGCTCCAAAGAGCCCCTCCGGCCCTCCGGGCCGCCCCAGAGCGGGAGGATCTAATCCGAGTAGATGCTCCCCCCTCTGGGGGAGCTGTCGCGGAGCGACTGAGGGGGCCTAGGCCGCCCCGCTCACCCACGCGTCCAGATCCGCCAGCGCCCGCAGGCTCATCAGCCGCTTCTTGGCGCGGCCGCGTTCCTTCAGTGGGATCTTGACGCCGTTCTCGTCAACCTTGGGCGCCTCCAGCGGCGGCAGCAGGCCGTAGTTGATGTTCATCGGCTGGAAGCTGGCCTTGCCCTCGGGACCGCCCTCCAGGTGGCCGCCGGTCACGTGGTCGACCAGGGCGCCGAGCGCGGTGGTCGGCGGCGGGGCGTCCAGCGTCCGGCCCAGGCGCTCGGCGGCGGCGAAGCGCCCCGCCAGCAGGCCGGTGGCGGCGCTTTCGACATAGCCCTCGACCCCGGTCATCTGGCCGGCGAAGCGCAGGCGCGGGGCCGCCTTCATCCGCAGGCTGCGATCCAGCAGGCGCGGGCTGTTGATGAAGGTGTTCCGGTGCAGGCCGCCCAGCCGGGCGAACTGGGCGTTCTGCAGACCCGGGATCATCCGGAACACCTCGGCCTGGGCGCCGTGCTTCAGCTTGGTCTGGAAGCCCACCATGTTCCACAGCGTGCCCAGGGCGTTGTCCTGGCGCAACTGGACGATGGCGTAGGCCTTGACCGTGGGGTCGCGCGGGTTGGTCAGGCCGACCGGCTTCATGGGACCGTGGCGCAGCGTCTCGCGGCCGCGCTCGGCCATCACCTCGATCGGCAGGCAGCCGTCGAAATAGGGCACGTGCTCCCAGTCCTTGAACTCGGCCTTGGGGCCTTCGAGCAAGGCGTCGATGAAGGCCTCGTACTGGGCCTTGTCCATCGGGCAGTTGATGTAGGCCGCCGCGTCACCGCCGGGGCCTTCCTTGTCGTAGCGCGACTGGCGCCAGGCGATGTCCATGTCGATCGACTCGACGTGGATGATCGGGGCGATAGCGTCGAAAAAGCTGAGCTGGCCTTCGCCGCTGAGCTCGAGGATGGCGTCGGCCAGGGCCGGCGAGGTGAGGGGACCGGTGGCCACCACGACGTTGTCCCAATCGGCCGGCGGCAGGCCGGCGACCTCCTCGCGGACGATGGTGATCAGCGGATGAGCCTCAATGCGGCGGGTGACCTCGGCCGAGAAGCCGTCGCGGTCGACCGCCAGGGCCCCGCCGGCCGGCACCTGGTGCTGGTCGGCGGCCGAGAGGATCAGCGAGTCCAGCCTGCGCATCTCGGCGTGCAGCAGGCCCACGGCGTTGAACTGCCAGTCGTCGGAGCGGAAGGAGTTGGAGCAGACCATCTCGGCCAGGCCGTCGGTCTGGTGGGCGTCGGTGCGGATTTTTACTTGCCCTACCGCTTCGCTGCTTGAGGACGGGTCGGGCAGGTCGCGCCGCATTTCATGCAGGACGACGGGCACGCCGGCCTGGGCGATCTGCCAGGCGGCCTCGGATCCAGCCAGGCCGCCGCCGACGACATGGACGGGGGCGGCGGAAGACGGAGAAGAAGACGAAGAAGAAGGGGAGGTGCTCATGGCCGCCCTCATACCTCCGCTGGCCAGCCGGCGAAACCTGCGTGTAGGTTGGGCCGAGACTCAAGGTTGCGGGGACGGGCATGGCGAGGTTTTCGGCGACGGGCGCGGCGGCGGCCGGGTTCGGGGTGATCGGGCGGGCGCCCCTGGCGGTGCTGGCCTGGGGGCTGGTGATCCTGGTGACGCTGGTCGGGCCGATGGTCGCCTTGATGTGGACGCTGGCGCCGCAGTTCATCGAAATGATCAAGACGATGCCGGCTCCGGCGTCGTCGCCTTCGGCCGCGGACGAGTCCGCGATGATGGCGCGGATGATGCAGCTGCAGGGCAGCATGATGGGCGTGAACGTGATCAGCTGGGTCGGCGGCGCGCTGGTCAAGGGGGTGGTGGCCGGAGCGGTGTTCCGCGCCGTGCTCCAGCCGGACCAGAAGCGCTGGGCCTATCTGCGCCTGGGCATGCCGGAGCTGTGGCTGGGGCTGGTGACCCTGGTCCAGGGCGTGCTGTTCATGATGGCCTATTTCGCCGTGGTGTTCATTGGCCTGATCCTGGGTCTGATCCTGTTCCTGGTCGGTTCGGCGGCGGGAGACGCCGGCAAGCTGGTCGCCGGCCTGCTGATCGCCCTGGTGATCCTGGCCGGGATCGCGGTGCTGGTCTGGGGTCTCCTGCGCCTGTCGATGGCGGGGCCGATGAGCTTCGTCGAGAACAAGTTCCTGCTGTTCGAATCGTGGCGCTTCACCCGCGGCCAAAACGGCCGGCTGCTGGGCATGGCGGCCCTGCTGCTGCTGATCCTGATCGGGCTGGAACTGGTGCTCTACGCGGTGCTCGGCCTGGCGGCCTTCGGGTCCTGGGCGGGGATCAAGGCCACGGTCGAGAGCTTGCAGGGCCAGCCGCCGCAGGCCTGGCTGCACGCGTTCTGGGGGATCGCCGCGATTGGGACCGTCGTGCTGTCGTTTCTGGGCGCCTTCGCCATGGCCCTGGTCTACGCACCGTGGGCCAAGGCCTATCAGGAGCTGGCGGCCTCCGGCGCGGGCAAAGCCTGACACGGCGACGCCTCCGCGCGGCGCCAGAGCCACGGGCGGCGAAATTCAGCGTGACACCCGTTGCGACTCGTCGCCAAGGCGGGGGCGAACCGCTTATGACTCCTTGGATTCGAGGGGTTCGCGCGGGGCGCGGTCGAGCGAGGGTTTCATGGCTGAGGGATCGGCGGCGATCGGGCGGACCGTTCGCGCCGGAATGGCGGGATGGGCGCCGGCTCTGCGGACCTGCTGGGCGGCGCTGGTCGCGGGCGCGGTCCTGGGCCTGCTGCCCCGCGCCCCGGGCGTGGCCTTCCTCGGCCTGCCGCTGGAGCTGGCGGCGACGACCGTCGCCTACGGCGCCCTGTACCGACACGCGTTCGACGGGCCCGCCGGCTTCCAGGGCTTGCGCTGGGGCGCCGTGGAATGGCGGCTGCTGGCGGTCCAGGTCCTGGTCACCGTGATCCTGACCGTCGTCATGGCCGTGCTGTTGGTGCTGGTCGGCGCGGTGGTGGTGGGCGTGGCCAAGAGCAACGCGCCGGGCCTGGACATCACCTCGGTCGACGCCTGGCGGGCCGCGCTCGGCGGTCCGGGGACCCTGGCCGCCAGCCTGCCGCCGTTGCTGTCGATGGCCATCATGGTCTGGCTGTTCCTGAGGCTGTCCCTGGCCCCCGCCGCCACCGTGGATCTGGGCCGCATCCAGGTGCTCAGCGCCTTCGGGCGCTCGCGCGGCGCGGTGCTGGTGCTGGCGGCGGCCGGGGCCGTGCTGGCCGCGCCGGCGATCATCCTGGTGGTGCTGATCGGCTATCTGCGGGCCATCGCCGGTTTCGCGGAGGGCACGCTGGTTCCCGAGCTGGTCAGCGTCGCCCTGGTGTTCTTCTATCTCATCCCCGTCTGGACCGCGGCCCTGGTCGACGTCTATCGCGTGCAGCCCGCCCCGCCTCCTGGAACCCTCCGGACATGACCACCTTCTCGCCCGTCCAAGCCGCGCTCGAGGGCGTTCGCATCACCCAGCGCAAGCCGCTGGTCGTGCTGGCCTGGGCCGCCTGCTACTTCGCCATGCTGATCTTGCTGGGCCTGGTGGTCGCCTTCGCCTTCGGCGGCACGGTGCGGACCGACCTGGCGCTGCTGGCCCGGACCAACGACCTGCGCGAGCTGATCGACATCGT
Organism: Caulobacter sp. Root1472; assembly: GCF_001426985.1. Classification (NCBI taxonomy): domain Bacteria; kingdom Pseudomonadati; phylum Pseudomonadota; class Alphaproteobacteria; order Caulobacterales; family Caulobacteraceae; genus Caulobacter; species Caulobacter sp. Root1472. The sequence goes on from NZ_LMFX01000027.1 coordinate 29,608, forward strand.
CGCCCGGCGCAAGGGCACGCTGCTGCCGCTGATCGCCTTCGCCGTGGCCCTGCAGTCGGTGATCAGCGTGGCGATCATGCGAGCCGTGGTGCGGCCGCAGGAACGACGGCTGGCCTATCTGCGCGTGGGCCGCGAGGAGGCGCGCCAGTTCGTCGTCGCCCTGGTCGGCTGGATCGTGGCCCTGGTCGTCACCGCCCTGCCCAGCGCCGTGCTGGTGCTGATCGGCGCCGGCCTGATCAGCCTGGGCGCGGTCGAGACCAACCGCTGGGTCGAGGTGCTGGGGGCCATCGCCGTGGCGGGCCTGTCGATCTGGTTCGGCATTCGCCTGTCCCTGCTGTCGATCATCACCTTCGCCGAGGGCAAGCTGTCGCTGCGTCGGACGTGGGCCCTGACCGACCACCATTTCTGGCGGCTGCTGGGCATGTACTTCCTGGCGGTGGTGCTGACCATTCTGGTCAGCGTGGCGCAGACCCTGGTTTCGGGACTGATCCTGACCTTCTCCGGCGGCATCACCAACACGATCATGCTGGCCCTGTCCGGCCTGGCCACCATGCTGCTGGCGCCGTTCTTCTTCACCGTCCAGATGGTGATCCTGACGGCCGCCCCGGCGCGGGCCTATTACGACCTGCACGAAAGCGAGCTGGCGCCGGCGGCGGCCTAGGCCGCCGCGCTGGGGCGGGCCGACGCCCGTTCCCGCCAGCCCTTCAGCCGCTCGGCCTCGTCGGGGACATCCAGGCCGATGAAGCCGGCGAAGTCGATCGTGGTCAGGGCGACGATGTCGGCCATGCCGAACGTGTCGCCGGCGATCCACTGGCGGCCGTCGGCCAGTTCGCGGTCCAGCCAGCCCATGGCCTTGGCCGCGACCGGCCGGTTGGACTCGCCGAACGCGCGGTTCTGGACCAGCAGCGAGGCGGTCAGCGGATGGGCGTGGCGCCAGTACATGGCGACCGGGATCATCAGCTGGAACTCGATGCGACGGACCCACATGTCGGTGCGCGCCTGGCTCAGGGCGCAGGTCCCGAACAGCGGCGGCGTCGGGTGCAGGGCTTCCAGGTAGCGGCAGATGGCGACGCTCTCGCTGATCGTCTGGCCGTCCTCCAGCTCCAGCACCGGAACCTGGCCCAAGCTGTTGCGCGCCTTGTGCTCGGGCGACTTGTGGCCGCCCTGGCGCAGGCCGATGCGAATCTCCGGCAGGTCCAGTCCCTTCTCCGCCGCGAAGATGCGCACCCTACGCGGATTGGGCGCGGGATTGGCCTCGCCATACAGCTTCACGACATCCTCCTGGTACGGCCTGTTCCGGCGCTTCAAACGAACGTTAGAATTGGCCGCGGCGTTTGGACAGCGGAAACAGCTGGCGGGGCTGTCGCCCGGCCGCGAACCTTGTTAGGCGTGGTCGAGATAAAACGGGGCATGGCGATGGATCAGTTTTCGGCCACGGACGCGGCTCTGGCCGGCTTTCGGGCGGCGCGCGAGAAGCCCAGGGCGGTGGCCGTCTGGGCCGGCATCATGGCGATCCTGTCCTTCATCGTCGCGATCTTCGCGGTCTCGACCTTCGGCGACAAGCTGACCGCCCTGACCACGGCCGTGGAAGGCGACCCGGACCCGCAAACCACCCTGGCGGCGATGAGCGGCCTGTGGCCCCTGTTCGTCGGCTCGATGCTCTACGTGCTGGTGACCAATTCGGTGCTGATGGCGGCGGTCAACCGCCTGATTCTGCGGCCGCAGGACGGCGCGGGAGCCTATCTGCGCCTGGGCGGGGACGAACTGCGGCAAGCCGCGGTTCAGGTGCTGCTCTACCTGGTGCTGTTCGGCGCCTATTTCGTTGGCGTGGTCATCGTGGCGCTGCTGGGGACGATCGGCGGCGCGATCGGCGGGGCGGGCCTGGGCGTGCTCCTGGGCCTGCTGTCGGGCGTGGCTCTGCTGGCCGGCCTGGTCTTGCTGTCGGTGCGCCTGTCGTTCGTCAGCACCCTGGCGTTCGACACCCGCCGCATCGATTTGCGCGCCTCGTGGGACATGACCCGCGGCCGGTTCTGGCAGCTGTTCGGAACCTATCTGATCGCCACCGTCCTGGCGGTGGTGGTCTATCTGCTGCTGTTCGTGATGATCGCCGCCGTTGGCGCGATCGCCGGCATGGCCACGGGCGGCGGCCTGGCGGCGGCCGGCGACGCCCTGCATGGCGAGGCCACCACCCTGGCCGAGCTGTTCTCGGTGTCCGGCGTCGTCCGTTCGCTGCTGTCGGGCCTGATGTCGGTGCTGGTCTCGCTGATCGTCTTCGCCCCGGCCCCGACCATCTACGCCCAGCTGAAGGGGCGCGACGTCGGCGAAACGTTCGGCTAGGGCGACAAAACCTTGAGGGGCACGGAGGCGGAGTTTTCCTGGTCGGCCGCCGCGCTGGCGGGTTTCGGCGTCCTGCGCCGCGAGCCGGGCTTGCTGCTGGTCTGGAGCCTGGTCGGACTGGTGTTCGGCCTAGCCGACCAGATGCTCGACGTGCGCGCCGAAGGCCTTCGCGCGGCGGGTTATTTCGGGACCTGGATCGCGCCGATCACCGGCCTGGTCCGAGCCGTTCTCGCCACCGTCGCCATGGCGATCTTCTCGGCCGCGGTCTATCGCGCCGTGTTGCGGCCGCAAGGCGAGGCGCGGAGCCGCATGCGCTTCGGGGCCGACGAAATCCGGCTGACCCTGGTCTGGCTGGCGCAGTGGACGCTGCTGTTGCCGCTGAGCATCCTGGCGGTCATCCCGTCCTTCCTGCTTTCGACCTTGATGCCCAAGCACCAGGCGCTGACCTCCGGGCTCGTTGGGACGATCAGCGCCCTGAGCATCCTGGTCGCCTGGCTGTTCGTGCTGGTGCGTCTGTCCCTGGCCGCGCCGATGGCCTTGGCGGAGGGACGATGGAGCGTTCGCGCCGCCTTGGGCATGAGCCGGGGCCATTTCTGGAAGATCCTCGCGGTCCACCTACCCCTCCTGCTGGGCGCCGCGTTGGCGTTCAGCGCCTCGAACACGCTGTATGGCCTGGTCCTCGGCGTAGCGCGGGCCGACGTCTCGCCTGCCGTTCTGCTACACAACCGTTCGCTGGCGGACGTGTTCTCGCCCGTTCGGTTGGGTTTCACGATCGTCACCGCCGCCCTGGGCGCCGTCGCGGCCGCGGTCCTCTACGCGCCAGCGGCGGCCATCTATCGCGACCTTGGCAGTCACCGATCCGACGACCAAGCCGCCGTGTTCGACTAGGAGCGGTCATGACCCCGGCGAAACTGCCTTGGCGCGCCGCCATTCTGTCAGGGCTCCGGCTTGTCGCCGGCCGACCTGCGGCGGCGCTGTCATGGGCGTTCGTGTTCGCCGTTGGCGGAACGATCATGGCCGGTTTCCAGGTCTGGGCCTGGCAGGCGGTCGATTCGGGGCGCGGCCTGACGATCGTCGCCGTGCGGCTCGGGCTCGCCGGCTTCGCCTTGAACATAGTGATGACCACCGTGACCTGCGCCGCGATCCTTCGTGCGACGATCCATCCCAAGGACCGCCACGCCGCCTGGCCGAGGTTCGGCGGCGTCGAGTTGCGTCTGCTTGGGCTCGTCTTGCCGCTGACCCTGGTGTGGCTGCTGCTCTCCTCGGCAGTCGGCGCCTTGAGCTACCTGCTGCTGGCGACCCATGCAGCCAGCCCGTCCGTCTTGCCTTACACGACCGGATCGACTGCGGTGGTCCTGACGCTGCTGGGCGGGCGTCTGGCCCTGGCCGCGCCGATGACGGTCGCTGATCGACGCCTGCGCCTCGGAAGCGCCCTCACGCTGAGCCATGGCCGCCACGTCGGCTTGGCGGTGATCTTTCTTGCGGCCCTGCTGATCTCCATGGCGATCGAAGGGGCGGGCGCGTGGGCTCGCGACCTGCTGATCGGCGCGATGGGGACCGCCTCGCCGCCGGTGTTGAAGTCGCCCTCCCTGTCAGCGGCCTTGAATGCGGCGTTCGGACCCGCGGCGATGGCGGCCAGGGCGCTGGGCGCGATGGTCCATGCCCTGGCGGTCGCGGTGCTGGTAGCGCCGATCGGCCATGCCTACCGCTGCCTGAAAGGCGATCCCGTCGACCAGGGCGCGGTATTTGATTGAGCCCAAGGCCAAGTCGCTCACCCTGGGCTCGAACGCTTGCCATCCGGCGCGCGCAACGCAAGGATGCGTCTCAGGTTTCGAGGGGGTTTAGATGCAGTTCAAGGTGACGGAAGCCGCGTTCGAGGGCTTCCGGCTGATCCGACGCGAGCCCAGGACGATCGCGATTTGGGCGGTCTTCAGCCTGGCCGCCGGCGTGGCGTTGACAGCGGCGATGATCGCGTCCGGCTTTGGCCGCTTCATGGGCGCGTCGACCCAGGGGACCATGACGACGGAGGCGCTGACGGGCTTCCTCGTCGGTGAGGTGATCGCGATCGGCGGGGCGATCCTGATCGCCTCGATCATGGGCGCGGGCGTCTACCGGGCGATCCTACGGCCGGCGGAGTCGCCGCTGACCCGGCTGCGGCTGGGCGGCGACGAGTTGCGGCTGGTGCTGTTGTCGGTGATCATGGGGGTGGTGTTCACGGTCCTGACCATCGCCCTGGCCATCCCCGTGGGCCTGTTGGGCGTGGCGATCGGCGTCGGCGCCAGCCTGGGGCAAGCCGGGGCCGAGCCCAACGCCGGAGCCATGGTCGGCATCGTCCTGGTGGTGCTGCTCGGTTATATGCTGGTCATCGCCGGCCTGGTGTTCTTCGCGGTCCGGCTCTCGCTGGCCGGCGTCATGACCTTCGCCGAACGCCGCCTGCGAGTGTTCGAGTCCTGGCGGCTGACCAAGGGACGCTTCTGGCGGTTGCTGGGCTGCTACGGCCTGGCCGTGGTGCTGATGCTGCCGATCTACATGGTGATGATGACGCTGTACTTCGCCGTCACCTTCGCCTTTTCCGGGGGCGATGTCGGCCGGGCGATGGGCGAGATCGCCCAGCCCGACATGACCTCGGTGGCGGCCTATTTCAATCCGGCGCGGATCGTCTATCTGGTGTTGGCCGGCGCCATGGGCGGGGTGCTGAACGCGGTGATGTACGCCCCCGCCGCCGCCGTTTATCGGGAAATCGCCGAGACCCGGCCGGAAAACCAGGCCGAGGTGTTCAGCTAGTCCTGGCCGGAGCGAAGCGGTTAGCCGCCTCGCCCCGACGGGCTCAGGCCCGCTTGGCCGCCTTCAGGGCCGCCACGCGTTCCAGCCGCCGCTCCTCGTGGCGAGCCAGCACGTCCTTCAGATAGCGGCCGGTCCAGCTGGCCTCGACCTTGGCCACGTCCTGGGGCGAGCCCACGGCGACGATCTCGCCGCCGCCGTCGCCGCCCTCCGGACCGAAGTCCAGCAGCCAGTCGGCGGTCTTCACGACGTCGAGGTTATGCTCGATGACCACCACGGTGTTGCCCTGGTCGACCAGCTCATGCAGCACTTCCAGCAGCTTCTTGGTGTCCTCGAAGTGCAGGCCGGTGGTCGGCTCGTCGAGGATGTACAGCGTGCGGCCGGTGGCGCGCTTGCTGAGCTCTTTCGACAGCTTCACCCGTTGCGCTTCACCACCGGACAGGGTCGTGGCCTGCTGGCCGACCTTGATGTAGCTGAGGCCCACCCGCTTGAGCGTCTCCATCTTGTCGCGGATCGGCGGCACGGCCTTGAAGAAGTCGGCGGCCTCCTCGACCGTCATGTCCAGCACGTCGGCGATGGTCTTGCCCTTGAACAGGATGTCCAGGGTCTCGCGGTTGTAGCGCTGGCCCTTGCAGACGTCGCAGGTGACGTAGACGTCGGGCAGGAAGTGCATCTCGATCTTGATCAAGCCGTCGCCCTGGCAGGCCTCGCAGCGGCCGCCCTTGACGTTGAAGCTGAAGCGGCCGGGGCCGTAGCCACGAGCCTTGCTCTCCGGCAGCTGGGCGAACCAGTCGCGGATCGGGCCGAAGGCGCCGGTATAGGTGGCCGGGTTCGAGCGCGGGGTGCGGCCGATCGGCGACTGATCGATGTCGATAACCTTGTCGAAGTTCTCCAGCCCCTCGATCCGCTCGTGCGTGGCCGGGGCGTCGCTGGCGTTGTTCAGGCGACGCGCGGCGGCCTTGTACAGGGTCTCGATCGTGAAGGTCGACTTGCCGCCGCCCGACACGCCGGTGATGCAGGTGAAGGTGCCGACGGGGATCTCGCCGGTGACGTCCTTCAGATTGTTGCCCTTGGCGCCGACGACCCTCAGCATCTTCTTCTTGCTGATCGGGCGGCGTTGTTCGGGCACCTCGATCTCGCGCACGCCGGTCAGGTACTGGCCGGTGACGCTTCTGGGGTTGGCCATGATGTCGGCCGGCTTGCCCTCGGCGACGATCTCGCCGCCGTGCACGCCGGCGGCCGGACCCATGTCGATCACATAGTCGGCGGTGAGGATGGCCTCCTCGTCGTGCTCGACGACGAGGACTGAATTGCCCAGGTCGCGCAGGCCCTGCAGCGACTGCAGCAGGCGGGTGTTGTCGCGCTGGTGCAGGCCGATCGACGGCTCGTCCAGCACATAGAGCACGCCGGTCAGGCCCGAGCCGATCTGGCTGGCCAGGCGGATGCGCTGGCTCTCGCCGCCCGACAGGGTGCCCGAGCCGCGCGACAGGTTCAGGTAGTCCAGTCCCACGTCGACCAGGAACCGCAGGCGGTCGTTGATCTCCTTCAGGATCCGCCGGGCGATCTCCATCTGCTTGTCGGAGAGGTGGCCCTCCAGCGCCGTGAACCAGTCGCGGGCCGGACGGATGGCCAGGTTCGAGACGGCGGCGATGTCCTGGCCGTGAATCTTGACCGCCAGGGCCTCGGGCTTCAGGCGCTTGCCGTGGCAGACCTCGCAGGGGGTGTCGGACTGGTAGCGGCCCAGTTCCTCGCGCACCCAGCTGCTGTCGGTCTCGCGCCAGCGGCGCTCCAGGTTCGGCAGCACGCCCTCGAAAGGCTTGGCCACCTCGTACTTGCGGGCGTTGTCGTCATAAGTGAACTTGATCTTCTCGCCCTTGGAGCCCTGCAGCACCACCTGCCGCGCGCTCTCCGGCAGCTTGTGCCAGGGCTCGTCCATCGAGAAGCCGTAGTGGCGGGCCAGGGCCTGCAGGGTCTGGGTGTAGAGCGGCGAAGGCCCCTTGGCCCACGGCGCCACCGCGCCCTTGTGAAGCGACTTATCCTTATCTGGCACCACGAGGTCGGCGTCGAAGGCGAGCTTGGCGCCCAGGCCGTCGCAGGCCGGGCAGGCGCCCGCCGGGTTGTTGAACGAGAACAGGCGCGGCTCGATCTCGGCGATCGTGAAGCCGCTGACCGGGCAGGCGAAGCGTTCGGAGAACAGCAGCCGGCGCGGCTCCTTCTCGCCTTCCTCGACATTGGCCCATTCGGCGACCGCGAGGCCGTCGGCCAGGCGCAGGGCCTGCTCGATCGAGTCGGCCAGCCGCTGCTCCATGCCGGCCTTGGTGACGATGCGGTCCACGACCACGTCGATGTCGTGCTTGAACTTCTTGTCCAGGACCGGGGCGTCCTCGATCGGATAGAACTCGCCGTCGATCTTCAGCCGCTGGAAGCCGGCCTTCTGCCACTCGGCGATCTCCTTGCGGTATTCGCCCTTGCGGTCGCGGACCACGGGGGCCAGCAGGTAGAGGCGCGTGCCTTCGGGCAGGGCGGTGATCTTGTCGACCATCTGGCTGATGGTCTGGCTCTCGATCGGCAGGCCGGTGGCCGGCGAATAGGGCACCCCGACCCGCGCCCACAACAGGCGCATGTAGTCGTGGATCTCGGTGACCGTGCCCACCGTCGAGCGCGGGTTGCGCGAGGTGGTCTTCTGCTCGATCGAGATGGCCGGCGACAGGCCCTCGATCAGGTCCACGTCCGGCTTGCTCATCAGTTCCAGGAACTGGCGTGCGTAAGCCGAGAGGCTCTCGACATAGCGGCGCTGGCCCTCGGCGTAGATGGTGTCGAACGCCAGCGAACTCTTGCCCGAGCCGGAGAGGCCGGTCAGCACGACGAGCTCGCCCCGCGGGATGTCGACGCTGACGTCCTTGAGATTGTGCTCCCGCGCGCCGCGCACGCGGATGAAGTTCAGTTGTTCAGCCATGTTTTCCGGAACGCGTGAGGCCGTGAGGGGAGCCACGGCGAGACGGCTATATGTAGGGCCCGGAACGCCGATTAACACAAGAACAAGGTGCGAACAAATGTCGCGATGGCGGCACGTGGCGGCAGACTGCTGACATCAGATGTCAGCAGGGGTTCAGCGACGCCTCAGAGCCGCGCCGCCGCCAGGATCGGGCCGCCGTTCCTGGCCTGGACCAGCACCGCCGTGCGAAGGACGGGGTCGGCGGGCGGCTTGGCGGCGAAGCCGACCGGAGCGCCGGTCCAGCCGCCCAGGCGGGTCAGCTCCACGACCACGTCGCGGTGGGGCAGGGTCTTGCCGTTGTTCTCCCCGCGCTGGATGGCCACCTGCCGCACGCGGGGATCGTAGCGCACCAGCCAAACGTCGGCGCCGGCCTTGGGCGCCTGGCCCGCCCCGATCTCGACCCGGCCACGCGACAGGGCCACGGTGGCGTCCATCGTCGGGCGGGCCCGGCGAAGGGCCAGGTCCAGGTCGCGGGCGTTCGTGCCGATCAGGTCCTCGCGACCTTCGATCACCATCTGCGGCGTGCCCAGCTGGGCGCCCAAACCGCGTGCGTAGGCCTTTTGTCGGTCGGTGTAGGCCGGCTTGGCGAAGGTGTCCTTCCAACCGAGTTGGTCCCAGTAGGTGACGCCGAAACTCAGGGCCAGCACGTCCGGCCGGTCGACGATGGCGTTGAGGTTGGCGTTGGCCGGCGGGCAGGACGAGCAGCCCTGGCTCTGGAACAGTTCCAGCACCACCGGCCGCTGGGCCGTGCCGCCCGCGCCGGACATCGACCAGGCGCCCACGGCGGCCGCCAGGGCCGCGCCGGCCGCCAGGCTGGCCCAGGCCGTCCTGCGCATCATTGTCCGGGTCATTGGCCGCGTTCCTCGTTGATCTCGAGGGTTCAGTTCGCGTCGGGGCGGCCGAAGGTTACGGCGTTCACGAACAATAAACCGCCTTTGGAAGGGCGACCTTCAGCACCCATGGCGTCTATGTCCGGACGGATCGCGCGTCGGGCGCGCCGAAGGGGGACGACGGGCGTGGCCAAGACGGCGGCGAAAAACGATGCGAAGGCGCCGGCCAAGAGCAAGTCCGGCAAGGCCGCCAAGGCCGCTCGCCAGCGCTCAGAGATCGACGACGTCATCACCCTGGCCGTCTGCGTCGCCTGCACGATCTGGGCCTTCAAGATCATCGTCGACCTGGGCGTCCTGAGCTTCTGACGGTTGGTCAAAGCCGCGCGTCACCGCAAGGTTTGGCGCGCGACGATCAATCCGCCCTGGGGAAGGACCGTCGTGCGGCGGGGATGTTTTCAAGGCGGCAACGGCCATTTCGGCGTGTTCGAACCGTAGGGTGTTCGCGAAGCTACGACGCGCCGCCCAGCGCCGCGTCCAGCGCCGCCGCCAGCCGCTGGGCCGCGATCGGCTTGGCCACGAAACCGTCCATGCCGGCGGCCAGGTAACGGTCGGTCTCGTGGGCCAGCACGCTGGCGGTGACGGCCAGGATCGGGGTGCGGGCTCGGCCTTCGGCGCTCTCGCGCGCGCGGATGACCCGGCCGGCTTCCAGCCCGTCCATGCCGGGCATGTGGATGTCCATCAGGATGGCGTCCCAGGACCCGGTCTCCCACAGGGCCACCGCCTCGTGCCCGTCGCAGGCGACGTCGCAGGCGACGCCCAGGTGGCCCAGCATGGCCTGGAGGACGGTGCGGTTGACCGCGTTGTCGTCGACGACCAGCATCTTCAGCGCGCCGTCCAGGGCAGGGGCGGCGCCAGCCGCCTCGACGGAAGGCGGCTGAACGAGAGAGCCCAACGCCGGGCAGGGGACCGCGAAGGTGAAGCGCGCACCGCCGCCCGCCGGACTCTCGAAGCCGATCTCGCCGCCCATCAGGGTCACCAGCTCGCGGCAGATGGCCAAGCCCAGGCCGCTGCCGCCCGAGCGGCGGGTGCTCGAGCCGTCGACCTGGACGAACTTGTCGAAGATCTGGGCGCGGCGTGTTTCGGGCACGCCCATCCCGGTGTCGGTGACGGCGCAGGTCAGGGTGGCGGCGTCCCCGCCGAGCAGCACGACCACGCCGCCCGCATCGGTGAACTTGATGGCGTTGGAGATCAGGTTGCTCATCACCTGGCGCAGCCGCGCGGCGTCGCCATCGCGCCAGCCGCCGGCCCGGGGCGCGATCTCCAGGGTGAAGTCCAGGCCCTTGTCGCGGGCCAGGCCGCCATAGAGCTGGCGCAGGGTGTCGGCCAGGGCGTCCAGGTCGAAGGGGGCGCGGACGACCTCCATCTTGCCCGCCTCGATCCGCGAGATGTCGAGCACGGCGTTGATCACCGCCAGCAGGGCGGCGCCGGACTGACCGATCAGGGCCAGGCGGGCGCGCTGCCGGGCCGACAGGGTGTCGCGCTCCATGGCCTGGGCCATGCCCAGCACGCCATTCAGGGGCGTGCGGATCTCGTGGCTCATGGTTTCGAGGAACTCGGTCTTCGCGCGGCTGGCGGTCTCGGCGGCGACGGCCAGATCCTGGGCCTCGGTGCGCAGGCGGCGGTTCTCCTCCAGCTCGGCCTCGAGCTTGCGGTTGAGAGCGTCCGACGCCAGGCGGGCCCGCAGTTCCCGCATCATCGCGCCCCGCATCAGGGCGGACATGCCCAGGGCGGCGAAGGCGCCGGCCACGCCGATGAAGCCGTACTGGCCGACCAGGTCGCCGGGCGCGTTGCGGGCCATCGCCAGCAGGCCGATGATCGCCGCGCCTACGCTGGCCAGGGCCACGCGCCAGGTCGGGGCCGAGGTGGCGAAGGCCAGAGCCATCAGCACGAAATAGACCAGCTTGGCAGGCTCGAAATGCAGGATCTGGTAGGCGACGACATTGGCCATGAACAGGGCGTTCATCGCCAGGGCGGCCGTTTCCAGGCCCGGCATTTCGGGCGGCCGAGCCTTCAGCCGACGCCAGAGCCAGAAGCCGGTCGCGGCGGTCGCCAGCGCCAGGCTCTCCAGCACCAGCAGGGCTACGCCCCGCTCGTAGAAGGGATGAGAAACGCTGATCAGGCTATAGTAGGTGGCGGCCGCCAGCAGATAGCCGCGCAGGATCGGCACGCACGGGCCGACGATCTCCCGAGTCGGAATCGGTTCCGGCTTGCCAATCGCCTGCTTCATGAGCCCCCGCCCGTGGTTTCCACCGCTGACCTTGATGGACGCTAGGCGATCCAGGTTAAGTCGCCATTGAGAACGCTACCGTTCCTGGACCAAGCTCGAGCCGAAGAAACCTAGGCGGCGCGATCAATCCGCGCGGCGTAGCAGCCGGGCTTGGCGTAGTGGGCGTGCAGATAGGCCACGCCCGGATCGGCCAGCATCCGCTCGATCACCGGCTCGGCCGCCGAGCCCTCGACGACGTCGGCGTCGCGCAGCATGCCGGATGCGTCGAAGCCGCGCAGCGACAGCAGCCGGCGGCGCAGGGCGGGCGGAAGGACGTCGGTGGTCGAGGCCGGCGCCTGCGCGGCCTCGCGCACATAGATGGCGTAGAGGGAGCGGAACGGGGTGTCGGCGGCCTGGTGCTCGTGGTTCAGCAGGATCAGGCTCTCGCCTGGCGCGGCGTCGTCCAGGGTGACACGGCAGGGGAAGGCGAACGGCGCGTCGGCGACCACGCGCAGCATGCCGCGCTCGGCCAGGGCCGCGTCGTCGAGGGCGAACAGCGGCGCGAACGGCTCGATCGGCAGGCTGGAAACGGTGAAGGACATGGGGCTCTCCTGGTCTGGAGCCTGTTGTGACCCCTTCTCGGGGAGGCCGACACCCGATCCTTGCGCCGATCCTTGCGGTTGCATCGAACTTGCCGAACATCGGTCGATCGCCTAGAAGGTCCGTGCTCGAAATCCCGGGCCGACCGATGGAGGCTGCCATGGACATTGCGATGGACGACCGTTTCGCCCTTTCCGCAGACCTGACCATGGTTGCCCATGCCCGCCTTCATCACCCTGGATTCCGTTCGCGCCGACACGCCTGACGGCCGCGTTCTCTTCGACAATCTGAACCTCGCGATCGGGGCCGAGCGCATCGGCCTGGTCGGCCGCAACGGCGTGGGCAAGTCCACGCTGCTGTCGCTGATCGCCGGGACCTCCGCCCCCGTTTCGGGCACGGTCAGCCGCGCCGGCGTGATCGGGGTCCTGCCCCAGCTGCACGCCCCGCCGCCGGGCGCGCGCCTGGCCGACCTGCTGGGCGTCGGCCCCGCCTGGGACCGGCTGTGCCGCATCGAGGCGGAGGAGGGGACCCCGGAAACCCTCGAAGAGGATCTCATTGAGGCCGACTGGACCCTGCCGGGCCGCGTCGCCGCCGCCCTGGGCGAGGTCGGGCTGTCGCGCCGGGACGCGTCCGCTCCCGCGGCCAGCCTTAGCGGCGGCCAGATGACCCGCGCGGCCCTGGCCGGCCTGCTGATCGCGGCCCCCGACGTGATCCTGCTGGACGAACCGACCAACAACCTCGACGCGGCCGGCCGCAGCCTGCTGGCCGACGTGTTGCGGCGCTGGAAGGGCGGAGCGGTGGTGGTCAGTCACGACCGCGCCCTGCTGCGCGGCGTGGACCGCATCGTCGAGCTGTCCAGCCTTGGCGCGACCAGCTATGGCGGCGGCTATGACCTCTATGCCGAGCGCAAGGCCCAGGCCGTGGCCGCCGCCGAGCACGACCTGGAGGCGGCCGAACGCCAGGTGCGCCAGGCGGCGCGCGAGGCCCAGATCGGCCGAGAGCGCAAGGCGCGCCGCGACGCCGCCGGCCGCCGGTTCGCGGCCAAGGGCAGCGAGCCGAAGATCCTGCTGGGCGCCCAGGCCGAGCGGGCTGAGAACAGCGGCGCGCGCGAAGGGCGGCTGGCCGACCGCGCCGCCCAGGACGCCGTCCAGGCCCGCGAAGCCGCCGACGCCCGGGTCGAGCGCCTGCGCCGCCTGGCCTTCGATCTGCCGTCCTGCGGTCTGCCCGCCGGGCGGGTCGTGCTGGACTTCGACGCCGTCGGCTTCTCCTATCCGGGCGGGCCGCCGGTGCTGGCGGATCTGAGCTTCCGCCTGGCGGGACCCGAGCGCATGGCGCTGGTCGGCGGCAACGGCGCGGGCAAGTCGACCCTGATCCGCCTGGCGGCCGGCGGCCTGGAGCCCACGACGGGGACGGTGACGCGCGGCGTCCGGGCGGCCCTGCTGGATCAGCGAGCGGCGGTGCTGGACGAGACCCGGACCATCCTGGAGAACTTCCGCCGCCTGAACCCGGCCGTCGGGGCCAACGAGGCCCACGCCGCCCTGGCCCGGTTCCTGTTCCGCAACGTCGCGGCCCACCAGGCGGTGGGCGCCCTCAGCGGCGGCGAGCGCCTGCGCGCGGCCCTGGCCTGCGTGCTGATGGCCGCTGATCCGCCGCAACTGCTGATCCTGGACGAGCCGACCAACCACCTGGACCTCGACTCCGTCGAGGCGGTGGAGGACGCCCTGGCCGACTATGACGGCGCCCTGCTGATCGCCAGCCATGACGAGGACTTCCTCGACGCGGTGGGCGTGGAACGGCGGATCACGCTGCGGCCCGGATGACGTACGCGCTCTGACTTATTGCTAATCACTCTCAACAGCAGCTATACGGCGCCTCAGTTGGAACTGTCGGGCGTCGATCATCATGCGGACCATCTCAGCCAAGGGCCTTCGCGCCGCCGCCCTGGCGGGCCTCAGTCTGCTGGCCCTGGCCGCCGCGACCGCCGTCCATGCCGAGGACAAGGCAGAGGCGACGGACGTGGACCAACTGGTGGTCACCGCCGCCCGCACCATCCTGCCGGCCAGCGCCCTGCCGCTCACCGTCGACGTCATCGATTCCGAGGCCCTGACGCAGCAGGTCGGCGTCAGCGGCTCGATCGTCGACGCCGTCTCGACCCTGTCGCCGTCGTTCTCGCCCACCCGCCAGAAGCTGTCGGGAGCCGGCGAGACCCTGCGCGGCCGCTCGCCGCTGTACGCCATCAACGGCATCCCGCAGTCGACCCCGATCCGCGACGGTTCGCGCGACGGCTATACGATCGATCCGTTCTTCATCGACCGCGTCGAAGTGATCTACGGCTCCAACGCCTTGCAAGGCATCGGCGCCACCGGCGGCGTGGTCAACCAGGTCACGGTCGGCCCGCCCCGCGCGGACGGCGTCAGCGGCAAGGTCCTGACCCAGGTCACGGCCGGCCACGACCTGGGCGACAGCGTCGGCGGCAAGGTCGCCGGCCTGGTCGCCTGGCGCGGCGGTGCGTTGGACGCCACGGCCGGCGTCGCCTACCACGCGCGCGGCGCCTATTACGACGCCGACGGCCGGCGTCTGGGCATGGACAACACCCAGGGCGACGTCCAGGATTCCAAGGCCCTGTCGTTCTTCACCCGCCTGGGCTGGCAGTTGGGCGACAACACCCGTCTGGACGTGGTGGCCAACCGTTTCGAGCTGAAGGGCGACGGCGACTACGTCACCACCACCATCTCGGCCCGCAACCCCGTCCCGGCGACCAACGGCAACCGTGTCGCCCACCTGCCGACCACCAGCTTTCGCAGCGTCCAGCCGGGCGAACCGGCGGCCAATCGGGTCGAGACCGTCTCGGCCTCGCTGACCAACACCGACCTCCTGGGCGGCAACCTGATCGCCCAGCTGTTCTTCAACCGCTCGCGCGACACCTTCGGCGGCGACGTCAACGACACCTTCCAGGACGTGGCCATCGCGCCCAAGGGCACGCTGTTCGACCAGTCGTCGAACCGCTCGCGCAAGCTGGGCGCGCGGGTCAGCTACGAGCGGGCGGTTCCAGGGATCGAGGGCCTGACCGGCACGGTGGGCGTGGACGCCATCAATGACCGCACCGAACAGGTGCTGATCGAGACCGGCCGCGCCTGGGTGCCGCCGACCAAGTTCCAGAGCGTCGCGCCGTTCGTGCAGGGCAACCTTTCGCTGCTGGACGACAAGGTGCACCTGGCCGGCGGCGTGCGCTTCGAGAACGTCGAGCTGAAGGTCGACGACTTCACCACCCTGGCCTTCTACGGTTCGCGCAAGGTGGCGGGCGGCAATCCCGACTTCAAGGCGACCCTGGTCAACGGCGGCATCGTGGTCGAGCCGGTCCATGGACTGCGCTTCTATGGCAGCTACGCCGAGGGCTACACAGTGCCGGACGTCGGCCGGATCCTGCGCGGCATCAATATCGACGGCGTCGACGTCGACTCCTACCTGAACATCGAGCCGATCGTGTCGAACAACCGCGAGCTCGGCGCTGAGCTGAAGCGCGGGCCGTTCGACGCCAGCCTCAGCTACTTCTGGTCGACCTCGAAGCTGGGCCAGCTGCTGGTCAAGAACAGCGGCGGCATCTTTGACGTCCAGCGCCAGCGGGTCGAGATCGAGGGGCTGGAGGCCAACGTCAAGGCCCGCACGCCGGTGCCGGGCCTGGTCGTCTCGGCCGGCTACGCCCACCTGAAGGGCCGGACCGACACGAACAAGGACAACCAAGTCGACACCGACCTGGACGGCGCCAACATCTCGCCCGACCGCCTGAACCTGGCCGCCGACTACCAGGGCGAGACGTGGGGCCTGCGCGTCCAGATCCAGTCCTACATCAGGCGCGACATGCAGGACGCCCTGGTGAAGGACAACTTCACCGGCTACACCCTGGCCGACGCCTTCGTCCGCTACAAGCTGCCGATGGGCGCGCTGTCGCTGGGCGTTCAGAACCTCTTCAACAGCCAGTACATCTCCTACAATTCCGACACCACGGCGCCGGCGGTGGACCGCTACTTCGCCGGGCGCGGCCGGACGGCGACGCTGGGCTGGGAAGCGCGCTTCTGATGAAGATCGTCCGGCTCATCCATCGGTGGACCGGCGGGCTGATCGGCCTGCTGCTGGCTCTGATGGGCCTGTCCGGCGCGCTGCTGGTGCACGAGGACGCCTTCCTGCGCGCCACCGTGCCGCACGCCGCCGACGCCCAGCGCCAGGACGCCGCCACCCTGGGCGCGGCCGTGACGCGGGTCTTCGCGGCCAAGGACCACCCGCGGTCGATCGTGCTGGCCAGCCAGCGCCTGGGCCTGCACAAGCTGGCGTACAAGAACGAGCACGGGGCCTATGCCGACCAGGACGGCGCGATCGTCCAGAGCTGGACCTCGAACTGGGCCCGGCCGGAGGTCTGGCTGTTCGACTTCCACCATCACCTGTTCAACGGCGACGCGGGCGAGATCGTCGGCGGGATCGCCGGCCTGGCCGGGCTGGGCTTCGTGGGCACGGGCCTGTGGCTGTGGTGGCCGACCCGGCGGATGTTCCATCTCCGGCCCTGGCCGCGGATGATGAAGCGGGCGGCCATCGTCCATCACCATCGCGACCTGGGCGCGCTGGTGGCGCCGCTGTTGATCCTGTCCCTGACCACCGGGGCGGCGATGAACCTGAAGTGGTTCTCCGACGCGATCCGGGCGCCGTTCTCATCGGCGGCGACGATGAAGGCCGCCTCGGCCCCGCCGAAGATCAAGGGCGGCAAGCTGGCCAAGGACCTGGACTGGACCGCGGTGATCGCCCAGGCCCAGGCCCGCTATCCCGGCGCCGAGGTCCGCACGATTGGCCTGCCGGCCAAGCCGGGCGGGCTGATTTCTGTGCGCCTGCGCCAGCAGGCCGAGTGGCTGCCCAACGGCCGCACCATGGCCTGGTTCGACCCGGCCACCGGCAAGATGGTCGCCGACCGCGACGCCCAAGCCTTGCCCCTGGGGTCGCGGATCGCCAACCTCGACTATCCCCTTCACGCAGCCAAGGTCGGCGGCCTGCCGTACCGGCTGGTGATGACCGTGTCGGGCCTCACCCTGACCCTGCTGGGCACGCTGGCGGTGGTGACGTTCTGGGGCAACCCGACGGGGAGCCTGAAGCGGCGGAAGCGAGCGAAGGCAAAGGGGGCCTGAATCCTTCTCCCCTTGCGGGAGAAGGTGTCGACGAAGTCGACGGATGAGGGGTCTCTCAAATGGAAAACGCCGCGACCGGCCTCTCGGCTTGTCGCGGCGTTTGCGTTCTTCGACCCCTTGTCTGTTGGAGAAGCGGTAAGCTGCTGGTGTCTTCCGGGACGTCCGCCTGGTGTTCTCAGCACCAGGCGGACCGCCGGCGGAGGGACCGATAA
>NZ_LMFX01000028.1:0-17610 GCF_001426985.1 Caulobacter sp. Root1472
CAAGCCGCGAACGTCTCCATCCGACCGTCTCCCTCTCACAAGGAGACACCCTCAGAATCCCGTTCGGACCAAAAATCCATATGCGATTCCCCTGCCCCCGTGGGGGAGGTGGCCCGGAGGACCGGAGGGGGTCCGCCGCCTCAGGGCTGCAGCCGGTAGCCGCCCATCTCGGTGATCAGGATCCGCGCCACGGCGGGGTCGGGCTCGATCTTCTGGCGCAGCCGGTAGACGTGGGTCTCGAGCGTGTGGGTGGTGACCCCGGCGTTGTAGCCCCAGACCTCGGTCAGCAGCTCCTCGCGCGACACGGGCTTGGAGCCGGCGCGGTAGAGGTACTTGAGGATGTTGGTTTCCTTCTCGGTCAGCCGGACCTTCTTCTGCTTCTCGTCGATCAGCAGCTTGGCCGACGGCCGGAACTCGTACGGCCCGATGCGGAACAGCGCGTCTTCCGACGCTTCGTAGCTGCGCAGCTGGGCGCGAATGCGCGCCAGCAGCACGCCGAAGCGGAAGGGCTTGGTCACATAGTCGTTGGCGCCCGACTCCAGGCCCAGGATGGTGTCGCTGTCGCTGGCCGCCGCCGTCAGCATGATCACCGGCGCGGTGACGCCGTTCTTGCGCATCAGGCGGCAGGCCTCGCGGCCGTCCATGTCGGGCAGGTCGACGTCCAGCAGGACCAGGTCGGGCTTCAGCTCCCTGGCCATCCGCACGCCCTCGCCGGCCGTGGGCGCCTCGGCGACCGCGAACTCCTCGTGGAGGGCGAGCTGCTCGGCCAGAGCCCCGCGCAGATCATCGTCATCATCGACCAGGAGAAGGGTTTTGCGTTGCGCCATGGGCGGGAACATGCACCGCTGCGGCCCCTGGCGCCAAGGGCGGTTCTCGTTCCCGGCGCAGCAACGCACTTGGAGACCGCGTCTTGACGATCTTTCGCGCCCGCCCCGACGGATCCAGCCCCTGGAACGGCCGGATCGCGTGGGATGGAGGGTCGGCGCGCGCGGCGCTCGGCAAGGCCGGCGTCATCGCGGCCGCCGACAAGCGCGAGGGCGACAACCGCAGCCCGGCGGGCGCCTGGCCGATCCGCTATGTCCTCTACCGGCCCGACGCCTATCCCGACGGCCCAGCCACCGCCCTGGAAGCCAGGCCGATCGCGCCGGACGACGGCTGGTGCGACGCGCCGGGCGACCCGGCCTACAACCAGCCAGTCAAGCTGCCCTACCCCGCCAGCGCCGAACGGCTGTGGCGCGACGATCCCGTCTACGACCTGGTGGTGGTGCTGGGCCACAACGACGACCCGCCGGTCGCCGGCCTGGGCTCGGCGATCTTCCTGCACCTGGCGCGCGACGGCTATCCGGGCACCGAAGGCTGCGTGGCCCTGGCGCGCGCCGACGTCGAGGCCCTGCTGGCGGCGGCCAAGCCGGGGGATGTGGTCGAGATCGCGGCGGACTAGGCTCGGCTTCCAAACAGCGCCGACCCTACGCGCACCGACGTCGCCCCGCAGGCGATGGCGGTCTCGAAGTCGTCGCTCATACCCATGGACAGCCTGGCCAGCCCGTTGCGAGCCGCGATCTTGGCCAGCAACCGGAAATGCGGGGCGGGATCGCCTTCCGCCGGCGGGATGCACATCAGGCCTTCCACGGGCAGGTCCAGGCCCCGGCACAGCGCGATGAAGCCGTCGGCCTCGCCGGGGACAACCCCCGCCTTCTGCGGCTCCAGGCCGGTATTGACCTGCACGAACAGGCGCGGCGCCCGGCCCAGCGCCTGGATCTCGTCGGCCAGCACATGGGCCAGCTTCTCGCGGTCCAGGCTTTCGATCACGTCGAAGAAGGCCACGGCGTCGCGGGCCTTGTTGCTCTGCAGGGGCCCGATCAGACGCAGCTCGACCTCGGACCGGCGCTCGCTCCAGCGGCCCAAGGCCTCCTGGACGCGATTTTCGCCGAACACCCGCTGGCCCGCGTCGAGAACAGGCGCGATATGGTCCCAGGGCTGCAGCTTGGACACCGCCACCAGGGCGACCGCATCGGCCGGGCGACCGGCGGCCAGGGCGGCGGCCTGAATACGGCGCTGGATCGAGGCGTAGGCTGAGAGGACTTCCGAGGACATGGGTTTCGAACACGCGAGCGACCAGATGGACGCCCTGTCTAGAACGGCGGCGCGCCTTCGCCCATGGCTGGTGCGCGGAAAGCCGCTGCCGAACCTGCTGTTCTTCACCGATCCTGCGCGGACGCCCGATCCCGAACGGATCGTCGAGCGCCTTCCCGCCGGCGCGGCCGTGGTGTTCCGGGCGTTCGGCGCGGCCGACGCGGTCGTCCAAGGGCGGCGACTGCGCGAAATCAGCCGCCGACGCGGGCTGATGCTGCTGGTCGGGGCCGAACCGGCGCTCGCCCTGGCCGTTGAGGCCGACGGTCTTCACCTGCCCGAGCGGCTGGCCTCGACCCTGCCCGGCCTGCGCCAGACCCATCCGGGCTGGCTGATCACGATCGCCGCCCACGGCCTGGACGCGGCGCGCGGCGGCGCCGCGGCGGGCGCCGACGCCCTGGTGGTGTCGCCGGTCTTCCCCAGCCGCAGCCCCTCGGCGGGGGCGCCGCTGGGTGTCGAAGGCCTGAAACGGATCGTCGAGGGGGTGCAGACCCCGGTCTACGCGCTGGGCGGGGTGCGCGCCGACACGGCGGCGCGGCTGCGGGACACGGGGATTGTCGGGATCGCGGCGGTGGAGGCGTTGAACGCCTGATCGCGTCTTAGAACTTGAACGCGGTTTCCAGCTTCACCCGCGGCGCGGGTTCCTGGATCTCGTTCCGGCGCGCGGCCAAGGCCGGGTTCTGGTCGCCCAGCGCCACGGCGCCGCCGACGCGGATCGACGGGGTGACGCTGTAATAAGCGCCGGCCTGGACGTCCTTGGCTTCCATCTCGCGGCCCACGGGCTGGTCGAGATCGAGCTTGAGGCCCCACTTGCCCTTCTTGTCGTCCCATTTCAGGGACTTCTTCGGGCCTTGCTGCGGATTGAACGGCGCGATCGGGGCGGGATTGCTGAAGTCGTTCTTGACGGCGAAATCGGGCGTGGTCGTGCGCGGCTTGCTCTGGGCATGGACACCCGAGGCCGATCCCAGAAGGATCAGCGTGGCGGCCCCTGCCATGAAATACCGTGCGGCGAACATGTTACTCGAACCCAATCCCCAACCCGCGCCTCGATAGAGTCAAACCCTATATAGGAGCGGGATCCCTGAATATCGATTAAAGGTTTCAATACAACGCGGTCAACCGCGCTTGGATTACGCAAGAGGTCGCAGGAGTCGATTCAAGCGGCGCCTGTGGCGGTCCTGCCACGCGATTCCTGTTTTGACGCAGCGCGACCATGCTATAGACCGGCTTCCGGCTGCGGGGGCGCGCCAGAGATGCGCGTCGAAGATGCGCAAACGCGTCGGCGAGACATTGGAGCGAGGTACTATGGCGTTTGAGCGTGGGTCGGTGTTGCGCGGCGTCGCCGCTGGCGTTCTGGCGCTGACCGTTCTGACCGGTGTGTCGGCCTGTGGCGGCAACAAGGGCGGTGGCCAGTTCACCACTCAGGACAATGAACCGGGTTTCAACCCGTTCAAGGGTCGGCACGGCGGCAAGTCGGCGCCCCAGGCCGGTGCGATCGGCGTCAACGGCTTCCTGTGGCGCGCCAGCCTCGACACCCTAGCCTTCATGCCCCTGGCCTCGGCCGACCCCTACGGCGGCGTGATCGTCACCGACTGGTACACCAATCCGGAAAAGCCGGACGAGCGCTTCAAGGCCACCGTCTACATCCTGGACACCCGCCTGCGCGCCGACGGCCTGAACGTCACGATCTTCAAGCAGGTCAAGGACGCCAGCGGCGGCTGGACGGACACGGCGGCCACCGAGCAGACGGCGACCGACATCGAGAACGCCATCCTGACCCGCGCCCGTCAGCTTCGACTTTCCAACATCAAGAACTAGGGTCTCACCCCGGGTTCTTCGCGGGAGCCCTTTGTCCGCGCGACAAATGGCTCCCGTCCATACTTTAGAGAAGCGCGCCACGGCCGAAACCGCTTAAGACTTCCGCGGACCGCGCCCGAGGCGCGCGTTTCCGTTCCCAACAGTCTGGTTTCATGGCCCGCTACAATCCCAAAGACACCGAGCCGAAGTGGCGCGCCGCCTGGGCGAACGCCAACACCTTCCTGACGCCGATCACCCCTGACGCGCGTCCGAAGTACTATGTGCTCGAGATGTTCCCCTACCCGTCGGGGCGCATCCACATGGGCCATGTGCGCAACTACGCCATGGGCGACGTGGTGGCCCGCTACAAGCGCGCCCAGGGCTTCAACGTGCTGCACCCGATGGGCTGGGACGCCTTCGGCATGCCGGCCGAGAACGCCGCCATGGAGCGCGGCATCCACCCCAAGGGCTGGACCTACGACAACATCGCCGCCATGCGCGAGCAGCTGAAGGCCCTGGGCCTGTCGGTCGACTGGTCGCGCGAGTTCGCCACCTGCGACCCGGAATATTACGGCAAGCAGCAGGCCTGGTTCCTGCGCCTGCTGAAGCGCGGCCTGGTCTATCGCAAGGAAGCCTCGGTCAACTGGGACCCGGTCGACATGACCGTCCTGGCCAACGAGCAGGTGATCGACGGCAAGGGCTGGCGCTCGGGCGCGACGGTCGAGAAGCGCAAGCTGACCCAGTGGTTCCTGCGGATCACCGACTACGCCGACGCCCTGATCGACGGCCTGAAGACCCTGGACCGCTGGCCCGAGAAGGTCCGGATCATGCAGGAGAACTGGATCGGCCGGTCCAAGGGCCTGCGGTTCACGTTCAAGTTCGCCGAAAAGCCCCCCGCCGGCCATGAGGACGGTCTGGAGGTCTACACCACCCGCCCCGACACCCTGTTCGGGGCCAGCTTCGTGGGGATCGCCCCCGAGCACCCGCTGGCCGAGCAGCTGGCGGCGGCCGACCCGGCCGTGGCCGCCTTCGTCGCCGAATGCCGCAAGGGCGGCACCTCGGAGGCCGACATTGAGGGGGCCGAGAAGCTGGGCCGCGACACCGGCCTGCGCGTCGTCCACCCGCTGGACCCGACCCAGACCCTGCCGGTGTGGATCGCCAACTTCATCCTGATGGATTACGGCACCGGCGCGATCTTCGCCTGCCCGGCCCACGACCAGCGCGACCTGGACTTCGCCCGCAAGTACGACCAGCCGGTCAAGCCCGTGGTGCTGCCGCCCGGCGAGGACGCCGCGACCTTCCAGGTCGGCAAGGAGGCCTATGTCGGCCCGGGGTCGATCTTCAATTCGCAATTCCTGGACGGCCTGGACATCGAGGCGGCCAAGACCGAGGCGGTCAACCGCATCGAGGCCATGAACCAGGGCCAAGGGGCCACCGTCTATCGCCTGCGCGACTGGGGCGTCAGCCGCCAGCGCTACTGGGGTTGCCCGATCCCAGTGATCCACTGCGAGGCCTGCGGCCCCGTCGGCGTGCCGGAAGACCAGCTGCCGGTGGTGCTGCCCGACGATGTCGCCTTCGACAAGCCCGGCAACCCGCTGCTGCGCCACCCGACCTGGCGCCACACCACCTGCCCCAGCTGCGGCGGCAAGGCCGAGCGCGAGACCGACACGCTGGACACCTTCGTCGACAGCTCCTGGTACTTCGCCCGCTTCACCGACCCGACCGCCGCCGAGCCGATCAGCAAGGTCGCCGCCGACCACTGGATGCCTGTCGACCAGTATATCGGCGGCGTCGAGCATGCGGTGCTGCACCTGCTGTACGCCCGCTTCATCACCCGCGCCCTGAAGGACGAGGGCCTGGTCTCGGTGGAGGAGCCGTTCGCCGGCCTGTTCACCCAGGGCATGGTCACCCACGAGGCCTACAAGAACGCCGCCGGCGAGTGGGTCGAGCCTTCGGACATCCGCATCACGGTCGAGGGCAACACCCGCACCGCCAGCCACGCCGCGACCGGCGAGCCGATCACCATCGGCGACATCGAGAAGATGTCGAAGTCCAAGAGGAACGTCGTCGCACCCGAGGACATCTTCGAGGCCTACGGCGTCGACGCCGCCCGGCTGTTCGTGATGAGCGACAGCCCGCCCGAACGCGACGTGCAGTGGACCAACAGCGGCGTCGAAGGCTCGTGGCGCTTCACCCACCGGGTCTGGAACGAGTTCGACAGCCAGCCCGCCGGCGACTTCGCCCATGACGAGGCCGACGCCGCCGCCCTGGCCCTGCGCAAGGGCGCCCACCGGCTGATCGGCTTCGTCACCGACTCGATCGAGGGCTTCCGCTTCAACAGCGGCGTGGCGCGGCTGTACGAGTTCCTGAACATGCTGAAGGCCGCGCCGGCCGAAGGCGCGTCGCAAGGCGTCCTGGCGGCCCGCGCCGAGGCGCTGGAGATCCTGGCTCGCCTGATCTCGCCCTTCACGCCTCACCTTGCCGAAGAGGCCTGGGCGCAGCTGGGCAAGAGCGGCATGGTGGTCGACGCGCCCTGGCCCAAGGCGGATCCCGCCCTGGCCGCCGACGACGAGCGCGTGCTGCCGATCCAGATCAACGGCAAGCGCCGCGGCGAGATCAAGGTCAAGGCCGGCACGGCCGAGGCCGAGGTCGAGAAAATCGCTCTGGCGGACGCCGCCGTGCTAGGCCACCTTGAGGGCTTGACCGTTCGCAAGGTGATCGTGGTGAAAGACCGTATCGTCAACATCGTGGCCGGCTGATCCATGACGCGCTTTTTGCTCCCCAAGACCGTTTCCGCCGCCCTGCTGGCCGTGGCGGCCCTCGCCCTGTCGTCCTGTGGCTTCACGCCCCTGTACGGCCCCCAGTCGGTCACCAAGGGGCTCAGCGCCATCGAGGTGGTCGCCGCCGACGGTCGCGCCGGCTATCTGTTGCGCGAGAAGCTCGACGACGCCTTCGCGCGGAACGTCAACCTGCTGCCGTCGCACCGCCTGGTCTACACGATCGAGGAGCGGCGCTACGCGCGGGGGGTCCGGGTCGACAATGTCGCCAACCGCTACGAGCTGAGCCTGACGGCCAACTGGCGGCTGCTGGACGCCAAGACCGGGCAGCAGGTGCGGGCGGGCACGACCAGCGCGGCGGTGACCTATGATTCGGCCGACCAGCCCTACGCCTCGATCGCCGCCCAGCAGGACAGCCAGGAGCGCGCCGCCACCGAACTGGCTCGCCGGATTCAGCTGGAGCTGGCCACCTGGCTGGCGGGCAAGGCCAAGGCTTAAGGTCCCGACATGATCCTGTCGAAACGGCCGGACGTCGAACGCTTCCTGCGGGATCCGGCCGCCGATATCCGCGCCGTGGTCATCTATGGCCGCGACCGCGGCGTGGTGCGCGACCGGGCCGACCAGCTGGCCAACAAACTGTTCGAGCGTCCGGACGATCCGTTCGACACCGCCCAGCTGACCGAAAGCGACCTGGACAGCCAGGCCGGCAAGCTCGAGGACGAGCTTTCGGCCCTGTCGATGATGGGCGGCCGACGCTTGGTGCGCCTGCGCCTGACCGGCGAAAAGGGCGGTCCCGACAAGCAGGCCGCCGAGGCCCTGACCCGCCATGTCGAGGGCCAGCTGAACCCCGACGCCTTCTTCCTGATCGAGGCCGGGGCCCTGGGCCGCGACTCCACCCTGCGCAAGGTCGCCGAGAAGGCCGCCGGCGCGGCGGTGATCCCCTGCTACGAGGACGAGGCCGGCGATCTGGCCCGCCTGGCGCGGGAAACCCTGGCCAAGGACAAGGTCAGCCTGAACGGCGAGGCGCTAGACCTGTTCGTCTCGCGCCTGCCCAAGGAGCGCGGCGTGGCCCGGGCCGAGGTCGAGCGCCTGGCCCTCTATCTGGGCCCGGGCAGCGGCGTGGTGGCCACCCCGGCCGACCTGACCGACTTCCTGGGCGTCGAGCCCGAGGCGTCGCTGGGCGACGCCGCCATCGACGCGTTCGGCGGCCGGATCGGCCCCGCCCAGGCCGGGCTGCGGCGCGCCGCCGCCGAGGGCGAAGGCGGCCCGGCCGCCGTGCGGGCCATGGGCTACCACCTGGGCCGTCTGCGCCGCACCCTGACCCTGCACAAGAACGGCGTCGATCTGGCCGCGGCGGCCAAGGCCTCCGGCGTGTTCTGGAAGAGCGAGCGCGAGTTTCTACGCCAGGCCCGGGCCTGGACCCTGGATCAGCTGCTGCTGGTCCAGGCGGAGGTTCTGGCGGCCGACAAGGCCTGCAAGACCTCCGGTTCGCCCGACCAGCTGATCTCCGAGCGCCTGGCCCTGCAGATCGCCGGCAAGGCGCGGCGGCTGGGGCTGTAGCGAACGGCCAAGCTTTGTAATCCGCCGCCATCGTCTATCTTGAGCTTTGGTGATCCCAGGCGAGCCATCATGGACCTCAAGGTGCCCTATGCGGAAAAGGACCAGGCCGAGGCCCTGGGCGCGCGCTGGGAGGCCTCGCGCCGCTGTTGGTATGTTCCGGACGGCGTGGACCTCCTGCCCTTCCGGCGCTGGTTTCCGGAGCAGGACCCCAGCCTTCCGGGACTGAACCTCAGGTCTCTGGAGACCTACGTGGTCACCGCGGCCCATCGGTGCTGGCGTTGCCAGCAGGACACGGTCGTCGCCGGCTTCCTCATGGCGCCCGGCTTCGAGGATTTCAGCGTCTGGCAGGACAACCCCGAGGGCCAGGGCCATTGGGGCGGCGGCGAGGGCTGGCGCTTCGCCTTTCATGTCGACGCCCTGCCCTCGCCGATCGCGGCCCAGGCGATCATGCGGGCCCCGCGCTATCGGCGGGCTTTCAGCCAGGCGACCCGGAGCGCCTACTGGGCGAACCATTGCCCGGCGTGCGAGGCGCAGCAAAGCGACTCCAGGCTTTTCGAGGAGGCGGGCGGACCCTTCGTCCCCCGCGAGGATAGCGATTGGTCCGGTCACCGGGCGGTTCGGGTGAAGGGCGCCTTCGCGGCCGCCGGGTCGTTCGGTCGAGCTATCGACGACGCCACGGCGATCCCAGGCGTCAGGGTCGGATCGGCCCCCAGTCCGTCGGCCGCGATCGCGGCTCGACCGAACACGGACGCGACAGGCTTCTCGATCCTGAGCAGGCTCCGACGGTGGCTGGGCTGGGCCTCAAGCGGCTAGAAAGCGTACATCGCCCGAATCCGGCCGTCGCGACTGCGAGTCGGTCGCTTTGTCAAAAGAGATCAGGGCCGACCGGGCGATATGCTGTGGAAATCGAAGCCGCCGAGGCCGTTGAAAACCTGGCCTGAAAACCGAATTTCCGCTTCAATATCAGAGGTTTGATCCAAGATTCGCCAATCCGGACCGCGCCCTGTCGAGAATTCAGCCGACAGGACTACGGCAACGCCCTCTTCCGTGCGCCACAGAAGACCCTGTCGAGAAGCCTCACGCCCCTCGGGTCAGGCGGTTGCAGAGGTCGTCGAGTTGCTCGAGCGTGGCGTAGCGGATGGTCAGGGCGCCGGCCCCGCCACGATCGTCGATCTCGACGTCCAGGCCGAGCAGCGACGACAGGTCAGCTTCCAGGGACTGGGTGTCGGTGTCCTTCGACTTCGGTGGACGACCGCCGCTCGACTTGGCCCGCACCTCGCCGGCCGCGTTCGGGGTGCGACGGGCCAGGGCTTCGGTGTCGCGGACCGACAGGCCCTTGTCGATCACCTCGCGAGCCAGCGCCGCCGGATCGGCCGCGGTGGCGATCGCCCGGGCGTGGCCGGCCGTCATCTCGCCGGACGTCACATAACCCTGGACCGAGTCCGGCAGGGCCAGCAGCCGCAGGGTGTTGGCCACGTGGCTGCGGCTCTTGCCCACCGTCTGGGCGATCAGCTCCTGGGTCTGGCCGAACTTCTCGATCAGCACCTTGTAGCTCAGCGCCTCTTCGATCGCGTTCAGGTCGGCCCGCTGGACGTTCTCGATGATGCCGATTTCCAGCACCGCCAGGTCGTCCAGTTCCCGGACCATGATCGGCAGGGTCTTGAGGCCCGCGCGCTGGGCCGCACGCCAACGACGCTCGCCGGCGACGATCTGGTACTCGCCCGCCGCGCCCGGCGCCGGTCGGACCAGGATCGGCTGCAGGACGCCCTTCTCGCGGATCGAGTCGGAAAGTTCTACCAGGTCTTCCTCGCGGAAGGTCCGGCGGGGCTGGTCGGGATTACGGCGGATCAGCTCGATCGGGGCTTCCCGCGAGCCTGCGCTGGCGTCGCCGGGCGCCTGGGCAGGGGCGGAATCGACCTCGCCGAGCAAGGCGGAAAGGCCGCGACCCAAACCACGACGACCTTCAGACATCCCCGGCTCTCCTGCCACGACCGACTCCTTCACGCGCTCAACACTCAACTTGGACAAAGACTTGGATGGTTATCCTCAGGCGGCGTTCAAGCCGCCTGCGACAGTCGTGACTTCTCGCGGCTGATCACCTCGCGCGCCAGCCGCAGATAGGCCTGGCTGCCCGCGCATTTGAGGTCATAGAGCAGCACGGGCTTACCGAACGACGGCGCCTCCGACACCCGGACGTTGCGGGGTATGACCGCGTCGTACACCTTGTCGCCGAAGTGATCCCGGACATCCCGCGCCACTTGGTCCGACAGGCTGTTGCGGCGATCATACATGGTCAGCACCACGCCCTGGATCTCCAGCTTGGGATTGAGGCTGCCACGGACCCGCTCGATGGTCCGCATCAGCTGGGTCAGGCCCTCCAGGGCGAAGAACTCGCACTGCAGCGGCACGAACACCGCGTCAGCGGCGGTCATGGCGTTGACCGTCAGCACGTTCAGCGACGGCGGGCAGTCGATCAGCACATAGGTGTAGGGCCCGTTGGCGCGCAGCGGCTCCAGGGCGTCGCGCAGGCGATAGGAGCGGCGCGCCTGCTGGCCCAGTTCGATCTCGACGCCCGACAGGTCGGCGTCGGCCGGGATCACGTCCAGGCCCGGCAGTTCGGTCCGGACCGCGGCGTCGACCACCGGGGCCTCGCCCATCAGGACGTCATAGAGGGTGGTGCGGCGCTGCAGGCGGGTGATGCCCAGCCCCGTCGAGCAGTTGCCCTGCGGGTCGGCGTCGATCAACAGCACGCGCTCGCCGCAGGCCGCCAGGGCCGTGCCCAGATTGATCGCCGTCGTGGTCTTACCAACCCCGCCCTTCTGGTTGGCGATGGCCAGGACGCGCAGCGGTTGGTCAGACTTTACGGACACTCTTAAGCCCCTTCACTTGCACGATCTGGCCTCGCGGGTCGCTCAGGGAGGGCCGCAGGTCGGACTCGAATTTCCAATATGTGGCGGCTTCCGCCAATTCGGACGCGACATCTTGTCCCTTCAGGAACCAGGCGGTCGCACCGCGCTTCAGGTAGGGCTGGGCATAGCCCAGCAGTCTGACCATCGGCGCGCAGGCCCGGGCGGTCACGACGTCGACCTTCAGGTCCAGGTCCTCGGCCCGGGCGTTGTGGATCTCAACCGGCAAGGCCAGCTCATCGGCCACCACGCGCAGGAACCGGCAGCGCTTGGCCATGCTCTCGACCAGATGGACCTTGGCGCCCGGCATGTCCTTCAGCAGGATCGCCAGCACCACGCCCGGCAGGCCGGCGCCCGCCCCCAGGTCGGCCCAGGTCCGGGCTTCCGGCGCGAGCCTCAGCAGCTGGGCGCTGTCCCAGGCGTGACGGTTCCAGTAGGTGGCGATCGTCGCCGGGCCCACCAGGTTCATCACCGCGTTCCACTCGACCAACAGGGCCTGAAACCCCGTCAGCTCGGCCAGCCGCTCATCCGAACAGCCTGTCAGCCGCTGGAAAGCGGCGGCGTCGACAGGATCCAGGTCCTCGATAACCAGAGGCGCGGAGACAGCCGACATCAGGCGGCCTTCGATCGGCGGACGTGGGCCAGCAAGGCCGTCAGGGCGCCGGGGGTCACGCCCTCGATCCGGGCCGCCTGGCCCAGGGTCATAGGCTTCACCCGCGCCAGCTTCTCGCGCACCTCGTTCGACAGGCTGCCGACCAGGCCGTAGTCCAGGTCGGCTGGCAGGCGCAGATCCTCTTCCTTGCGGAACGCCTCGGCGTCATTGCGCTGACGATCGAGATAGCCGGCATAGGCGGCTTCGATCTCGATCTGCTCGCGAGCCACGGCGCTCCAGGTGGCGATCTCGGGCCATACCGCGGTCAGCCCGTCCAGGGTGACGTCGGGCAAGGCCAGCATGGCCAGCACGTCGCGACGCTGGCCGTCATGATTGACCTTGAAACCGGCGCGATTGGCTTCGGCCGGAGTCAGGGTGACCGAGCGGGCGAAGGCGCGCACGGCGTCCAGCTCGGCCTTCTTCGCGGCCCAGGCCTCGGCCCGGACAGAACCCACGACCCCCAGGGCCAGCCCCTTGTCGGTCAGGCGCTGGTCAGCGTTGTCGGCCCGCAGGATCAGGCGGAACTCGGCCCGGCTGGTGAACATGCGATAGGGCTCGGTGACCCCCCGGGTGACCAGGTCGTCGACCATCACCCCGATATAGGCCTCGTCGCGGGCGAACACGGCGGCCTCCCTGCCCTGCACGGCCAGGGCCGCGTTGAGCCCGGCCATCAGGCCCTGGGCTCCGGCTTCCTCGTAGCCCGTCGTGCCGTTGATCTGGCCGGCCAGGTAGAGCCCGGGCAGACGCTTGGTCTCCAGCGTCGGGTAGAGCTCGCGGGGGTCGACATAGTCATACTCGATCGCATAGCCGTACCGGATGACCTCGACATCTTCGAGACCCGGTATGGTGCGCAGGAACAGCAATTGGGTCTCGGCCGAGACCGAAGTGGAGACGCCGTTCGGATAGACCGTGTGGTCGTCCAGGCCCTCGGGCTCCAGGAACACTTGGTGGCTGGTCTTGTCGGCGAAGCGGACGACCTTGTCCTCGATCGACGGGCAGTAGCGCGGACCGATCCCCGTGGCGCGGCCGCCATAGACCGCCGACTCGCCCAGGCGCTCGGCGATGATCCTGTGGGTCTCGGCCGTCGTATAGGTGATGCCGCACTGGATCTGCGGCACGTCCACGTGGGTCGTCAGGAACGAGAACGGCTCGGGCTGGGCGTCGGCGGCCTGCATTTCCAGCCGGTCCCAGGCGATGGTCCGGCCGTCGAGGCGCGCGGGGGTGCCGGTCTTCAGGCGGCCCATGTCGAAGCCCAGGGCGTAGAGGCGGTCCGAAAGGCCGATCGACGGCGCGTCGCCGACCCGGCCGGCCGGCGTGCGAGTCTCGCCCTGATGGATGAGGCCCTTCAGGAAGGTCCCGGTGGTCAGCACTACACGTGAAGCACGGTAGACGCCGCCCTCCCCGTCGATCACGCCGGCCACGGCGCCGTCCTCGACGATCAGGTCTTCGGCTGCGGCGGCGATCACGTCGAGGTTCGGATAGGCGAACAGTTCGGCCTGCATGGCCTCGCGATAGAGCTTGCGGTCGATCTGCGAACGCGGACCGCGCACGGCCGGACCCTTCGAGCGGTTCAGCAGCCGATACTGGATGCCGGCCTTGTCGCCGATCCGGCCCATCACGCCGTCCAGGGCGTCGATTTCGCGGACCAGATGGCCCTTGCCCAGCCCACCGATGGCGGGATTGCACGACATCTCGCCGACGGTCTCGCGCTTGTGGGTCAGCAGCAAGGTGCGCGCGCCCGTGCGCGCCGACGCGGCCGCCGCCTCACAGCCGGCGTGACCGCCGCCGATGACAATGACATCCCAGGTGTTGGACAAGATGCGCCTCAATGCGAACGCCCCCGTCGCGGCGGGGGCGTGATCAACCTTATACGTGGAACCTCCCGGATCGGCGAGTCGGTCCCGGGTGTTTCACGTGAAACACCGCCGAGACATCTGTGATCAGCCTGTGGATGATTCAAGTCGATGTTTCACGTGAAACATCACTTGCCGATGCAGAAGCTTGAAAACACGCGATCCAGCACATCCTCCGGATCGATCCGCCCGGTGATCCGCGATAGAGCGCGGGTCGCCAACCGGACATCCTCCGCAGCCAGTTCGACCTCCAGCCCGACATCCGAGAGGGCCCGCTGAATATAGGTCCGCGCTTCGACCAGACTTTCCGCGTGGCGGATCCGCGTGGCGGCCGGGAACTCGGCCCCGGACAGGGCCTCGACCACGTGGGAGGTCAGGGCCGCCCTCGCCTCTTCCGCTCCGTCCGGCTTGCGGGCGGCCATCTCGATCACCTTCAAGCCCTGGGCGGCAAGAATCTCGCGCAGCTCCTCCAGCCGATAGGCGTCGACCAGGTCGATCTTGTTGACCACCGCCCAGTCACCTGACCGGAGCACCGACAGCTCGTTGTTCTGTTGCACGTGGAACATCGCCGCGTCGATCACCCACAGCCGCAAGTCCGCCTCGGCCGCCCAGGCCCGCGCCCGGCGGACACCTTCGGCCTCGATGGCGTCCTCGGTCTCGCGCAGACCGGCCGTATCGGCGAGCAGCGTCTTGTAGCCGCCCAGGGTCAGGGGAACCTCGATGATGTCGCGGGTGGTGCCCGGCGTCGACGTCACGATCGCCGCGTCGCGCTCGGCCAGGGCGTTCAGCAGCGTGCTCTTGCCGGCGTTGGGCGCGCCGACCAAGGCGATGCGGAAGCCGTCGCGCACCCGCCGGCCGCGCGAGGCGTCGACCAGGGCGGCGGCGATCTGCGCCTCCAGCGCTTCCAGGCCGGGCCGGGCCCGGGCCGCCACATCCTCCGGAAGTTCCTCGTCCGGGAAGTCGACCGCCGCCTCCAGCATGGCCAGGGCCTGGACCAGAAGCTCACGCCAGGCGTCGTAACGCTGGCTGAGCGCCCCGCCCAGTTGGCCCAGCGCCTGGCGGCGTTGGGCGTCGGTCTCGGCGTCGATCAGGTCGGCCACGCCCTCGGCCTGGGTCAGATCCAACTTGCCGTTCTCGAAGGCGCGCCGCGTGAACTCGCCGGGCTCGGCCAGACGCAAACCTTCCGACGCCAAGGCCTCCAGCACCGCCTCGACCACGGCCCTACCGCCGTGCACGTGAAACTCGGCCGCGTCCTCCCCGGTATAGCTGGCCGGACCCGGGAACCAGAGCACCAGCGCGTCATCGAGCGCTACCTCACCATGAGCCAGTCGGCGCAGGGCTGCCTGGCGCGGCCTAGGCGGATCGCCGGCGAGAGCCTGCACGGCGAGGGCGGCCCGGGGTCCCGAGACCCGCACCACCGCCACAGCCGCCCTGCCCGCCCCGGTGGCCGGAGCGTAGATCGTGTCGTTCATTCGGCCTTGCCGCCCATGCCGCCGACCGCCGCTCCGGCCGCCGCGGTCATCAGCTTGCGGAACTGGTCCTGGGCCCCGGCTCCGAACGCCATCCAGTTCTTCATCAGTTCCTCGGGCGCGAGCATGGCCATGTTGGAGGTCATGCGATCCTGCATTTCCTTGACCAGATGCTCGTTCAGGGCGCTCACGTCCGGCAGGCCCAGGAAGGCGCGGGCCTCTACCGGCGTGCAGTCAATCTCAATGGTCATCTTCATGATCTGGGGTTCCCTGCCGCGGAGGCACGATATTGTTATGCCCTGACCGCATCGGCGCACGTTAGAGCGCTTCGGTCGAAAGTCCCATCGACGCCAAAAGATCCGCCAGCGATACGGAGAGCCCCATGTCCGAGACCCTCACGATCACCACCCCCGACGGCGCCTTCTCCGCCTATGTGGCGCGCCCTTCGGCCGCCTCCGCCCCGGCCATCGTCGTCATCCAGGAGATCTTCGGCGTCAACAAGGTGATGCGCGACATCTGCGACGACCTGGCGGCCCAGGGCTTCGTCGCCGTCTGCCCCGACCTGTTCTGGCGCATCGAGCCGGGCATCGACATCACCGACCAGAGCGAAGCCGAATGGAAGAAGGCCTTCGAGCTCTACAACGCCTTCGACGTCGACGCCGGAGTCTCCGACATCGCGGCGACGATCGCCGCGACCCGCGCCCTGCCCGGCGTCAGCGGCAAGGTCGGGGCGGTCGGCTATTGCCTGGGCGGCCTGCTGGCTTTCCTGACCGCCGTCCGCACGGACGCTGACGCCAGCGTCTCCTACTATGGCGTCGGGACCGAGAAGCATGTCGCCGAAGCCGAAAAGCTGGCCCGCCCCCTGCTGATGCACATCGCCGAGGAGGACCAGTTTGTGCCCAAGGAAGCCCAGAAGGTCATCCTCGACGCGCTGAAGGACCACCCCCAGATCGAGATCCACACCTATCCCGGCCGCGACCACGCCTTCGCCCGGGTGGGCGGCGCGCACTATGACGCGGCCGACGCCGGTACGGCCAACGCCCGCAGCCTGGCCTTCTTCAAATCCAACCTGGGCTGACCGTCATGCTGGCCATACAAGCTGTCCGCACCGGCGGCCCCGAGGTGCTGGAGGCCGTCGACCTCCGCGTCCCCGCGCCCGGCCCAGGCCAGGTCCTGGTCCGCCACCAGGCCGTGGGCCTGAATTTCATCGACACCTATCACCGCAGCGGCCTCTACCCGATGAAGATGCCGGTGGTGCTGGGCCTGGAAGCCGCCGGGGTCGTCGAGGCGCTGGGCGACGGCGTTACGCGGTTCAAGGCCGGCGATCGTATCGCCTATAACGGCACGCTCGGCGCCTATGCCCAAGCCGCCGTCGTCCCGGCCGACCGGGCGGTCAAGGTCCCCGACGAGGTCAGTCTGGAGACCGCCGCGGCCGTCCTGCTCAAGGGCATGACCGCCGAGTTCCTGGTCCGCCGCTGCCACAAGGTCGAACCCGGTCAGACCATCCTGGTCCACGCGGCGGCCGGCGGCGTCGGGTCCATCTTGGTTCAGTGGGCCAAGGCGCTGGGCGCGACGGTGATCGCCACGGTCGGCTCGGAGGCCAAGGCCGCCCTCGCCCGCGGCCACGGCGCCGACCATGTCATCCTCTATGGCGAGGAGGACGTCGCGGCCCAGGTCGCGGAGATCACCGGCGGCCAAGGCGTGGCCGTGGTCTATGACGGGGTGGGCAAGGACACCTTCGAGACCAGCCTCAAGAGCCTGGGCCGGCGCGGCGTGCTGGCGACCTTCGGCAACGCCTCGGGCTCGGCCCCGGCGATCGCGCCGCTGGAACTGGGCGCCAAGTCGCTGTTCCTGACCCGGCCGCGCCTGTTCGACTACATCGTCACGACGACCGAACTGGACGAGAGCGCCGCAGCCCTGTTCGCGGTGCTGGCGTCCGGCGCGGTGAAGATCGAGGTCGGGCAGACGTTCCCGTTGGCCCAGGCGCGAGCGGCGCACGAGGCGCTGGAGGGTCGGCGAACGACTGGGGCGACCTTGTTGATCCCGTAGAGCCACGTCGGGGACATGCTCTCACGGCAGTGTGCTAGACGGGCTTACCGGGGTGCTCGATGTGAGTGCGTGTCTCCATCCTCATCCGCTGAGCGAGGGGTGATCGTCGGGCGCCGAGGACGACGGTGGGGACACGCACTCACCCGACGGTCCGGGATCGACTGGCGGGGCCCTGCCGTGAGAGCATGTCCCCGGCGGGGATAGACGGCGCCCAATCCCCGTCGCCGGCGCGAACAATCCCAGCCCTTTCAACACCCTGAAAAATARTCAGCGTCACAAGTCCTCGGACCTCAAACCCGTCCCATACTGATCTCGTCTCCATCGCGGGGAGGGCTCTTGGTACCGGCCCAAGCAGGCGATGGGGGTGGAACCGAGCGGGGCCGCCTGGGCCTGGCGATCGGATCGCGGCGGGCGGCG
>NZ_LMFX01000028.1:17629-44382 GCF_001426985.1 Caulobacter sp. Root1472
GCCTGAGGGGAAACGTCGATCGGGATGAAACAAGCCCTCAATCGCCGTCCCTTGAGACAAACGGTTTCGCGGAGCGGTCAGGTCTAGCCGAAACGCACACTCAATACCCACGGTCATCCGGGCTTGGCCCGGACCGCTCCGCGCCTCCTCACCCACTCGCCAGCGAAGGGCCGAGGTCGAAGAGCCGTGTCTGGGGACAGGCGCATGCGCCTGTCCCCGTCCGCGATCCACAAACAAAAGGCGGCTGGATTGCTCCAGCCGCCCTTCGTGTTTCACGTGAAACACCAAGCTTAAGTGTTCATGCTCTGGAAGAAATCGCCGTTGGTCTTCGACTGGCGCATCTTCTCCAGCAGGAACTCGATGGCGTCCGAAGCGCCCATCGGGTTGAGAATGCGGCGCAGGACGTAGGTCTTCTGCAGCTGGTCGCGCGGGGTGATCAGCTCCTCCTTGCGGGTGCCGGACTTCAGCACGTCGATGGCCGGGAAGATGCGCTTGTCAGCCACTTTCCGGTCGAGCACGATTTCCGAGTTGCCGGTGCCCTTGAACTCTTCGAAGATCACTTCGTCCATGCGGCTGCCCGTGTCGATCAGGGCGGTGGCGATGATCGACAGCGAACCGCCCTCCTCCACGTTGCGCGCCGCGCCGAAGAAGCGCTTGGGGCGCTGCAGGGCGTTGGCGTCGACGCCGCCGGTCAGCACCTTGCCCGACGACGGGACGGTGGTGTTGTAGGCGCGGCCCAGGCGGGTGACCGAGTCCAGCAGGATGACCACGTCGCGCTTATGCTCGACCAGGCGCTTGGCCTTCTCGATGACCATCTCGGCCACTTGCACGTGACGGGTCGCCGGCTCGTCGAAGGTCGAAGCGATGACCTCGCCTTTCACCGTGCGCTGCATGTCGGTGACTTCTTCCGGACGCTCGTCGATCAGCAGCACGATCAGGTAGCATTCGGGGTGGTTGGTCTCGATCGACTTGGCGATGTTCTGCAGCATCACCGTCTTGCCGACGCGCGGCGGAGCGACGATCAGGCAGCGCTGGCCCTTGCCCAGCGGCGCGACAATGTCGATCACCCGACCCGAACGATCCTTGATAGTCGGATCGGGCAGTTCCATGTGCAGGCGCTCTTCGGGATAGAGCGGCGTCAGGTTGTCGAAGTGGACCTTGTGCTTGACGTTGTCCGGGCTCTCGAAATTGATCTTCGAGACGCCGGTCAGGGCGAAGTAGCGTTCGCCCTCGCGCGGCGAGCGGATAGCGCCCTCGATGGTGTCGCCGGTGCGCAGGCCGAACTTGCGGATCTGTGAGGGCGACACGTAGATATCGTCCGGACCCGGAAGATAGTTGGCCTCCGGCGAGCGCAGGAAGCCGAAGCCGTCCTGCACCACTTCCATCGTGCCCGAGCCCGAGATCTCCACGCCTTCCTCGGCCAGGGTCTTCAGGATCGCGAACATCATGTCCTGCTTGCGCATGGAATTGGCGTTCTCGACCTCGAAGGTCTCGGCGAAGGCCAGCAGGTCGGCCGGTGATTTCTCCTTCAGCTCCTGAAGCGACATGGTCTTCAGGCCCATGGCCGCGACCGCGGCGCTGATCTCGGAATCGTCGTCGCCGTCATCGCCGTTGGCGGAGGGGGCCTCGGCGGCCTCGACCGTCGTGTCGATGACGGGTTCCAGCTCGAGGCCAGGTTGGTTTTCGGTTTGGTCGGTCATAGTGACACTCAACGTCGCTCGGCCCGCGAAGGTGCGAGCCGGGCCTTGGTTCTAAATCGGACTCGTCGCGGTGAAGCGGCGAGCGGGTCGCGCCATGACGACGGCGCGTATCGATCGGGGGACAGACCTTCGAAGCGACAGCTCCGGGGGCGCGTCAGGACGAGCGCCGGTCCGTGGGAGGCGGGAACAGGCCGCGAGGCGGCCTGTCTCCCGGATGGGAACCACAAGCGGCCCCGCCGGTCAAGCGAAGCCGCTGCTCACTCGACGCCTACGGCGCTGGACCCACGTCCATGCCGTCGTAGCTCGCCAGGCCTTCCCGTTTCGCGAAAGCGTAAAATTCGGCGTTGCGAGCGTCCAAGCTATCGACCGTATGGTGCTCGACCCGCTCGACGTGCAGCCACCAAACATTTTTCTTGTCCTTGTGGATCTCGACGAAGCGATAGCCCTGATCCCCCAGGATCTTGCCCGCCTGCTCCAAGGCGGGGCGATCGGCGCTGGTGAAGAAATAGCCCCACAGCAGCGGGCCATCGACATTCCAGGGCGAGCTGCTGCGCATGTTCGAAAACATCACTTCCAGCTGCGGCCGGGAAATCTGCGCCGCCTGGGCAGGGTTCGATCCCGCGACCAAGAGCAAGCCAAGCACTGTTGCGCGGAGTGTTTTCAGGGTTCCCATCAGTGGCCCAGGAACTTGGTCGTCACCGACAGCACGATGACGATGGCCGCCAGGAACGGCAGCTCGTTGGTCATCCGCCAGAACTTCTCGGACCGGGTGTTGCTCCCCGCGGCGAACTGGCGGCGGGCCTTGGAGACGAAGCCGTGCCAGGCGAACAGGAAGATCAGGGCCGCGATCTTGGTCAGGGCCCAGGGCTTCAGATAGAAGTCCGGCCCCAGGCGCTGGGTGTCGACCATCGCCAGCAGCAGGCCCATCAGCAAGGCCAGGATCATGGCCGGATTGATGATGATCCGCAGGGTCCGCAACTCGGCCAGCTTGAACACCGCGTCCATGTCGGAGCCGGGCTCCGTCTTCATGTGATAGACGAACAGGCGCGGCAGGATCAGCATGCCGGCGATCCAGGCCATGACGAAGATGATGTGCAGGCCGCGGATCAGGTCGAAGTGACCGGCCAGGAAATCCATCATGCGCACGCTCCCTGCGTGTTCGGACATTGGATGCGATCGCCGCCGCAGCGCCAGGCGCAAGTCGTGACCAGCCGATCCTCGGCGCCGATAGCCGCTTGAACCGCGCGGCCCAGGCCCCGGATGAAGTCGGGGGCGACGCCCAGGGCCGGGACCCGGACATAGGCCGGGCAGCCCGCCTTGATCGCCACCTCGCGATATTCGTGGTCCAGCTCGACCAGGGTCTCGATGTGCTCGGAGACGAAGGCGATCGGCGTCACCACCAGGGCCAGGCCCTGCTGGCTGGCGGCGCGGATCTCGTCCTCGGTCGAGGGACCGATCCATTTCATCGGCCCCACCCGGCTCTGATAGGTCACCCGCCAGTCCCAGCCCTCCCCCAGCCGGGCGGCCACCGCCGCGGCCGTCGCCTCGACCTGCCGCTGGTAAGGATCGCCGGCCAGGATCACCTTTTCCGGCAGGCCGTGGGCCGAGAACAGCAGGCGCGCCGGACCGGGGCGTCCGGTCTTGTCGTAAGCGGCCTCGATCAGGTCGGCATGGGCCTGAACCAGAGCCTCGTCGACCGGATAGCAGCAGACCGTCGAAACGCGGCCCGGCCCCCCGCGGTAGGCTCGGTTCCAAGCCTTCAGAGAAGACCCCGTCGTGGTCGTCGAATATTGCGGATAGAGCGGCAGCAGCACCACCTCGTCCGGCGCGAAGGCCTTGACGGCCTTGGCGGTCTCCTCGGTGAGCGGCTTCCAGTAGCGCATGGCGATGAAGCAGCGGGTCTCGGCGTCGGGGAAACGCACCGCCAGGTCCGCTTCCAGCGCCCTCGCCTGTTTCTCCGTCTCGGGCAACAGGGGCGAACCGCCACCCATCAGCGCGTAGTTTTCCTTGGCCAGCTTCGCACGAGTCCCGGCGATCAGGGCGGCGATCGGATAGCGCAGCGGCGCGGGCAGGCCGATGATCGCCGGATCGCGGAACAGGTTGAACAGGAACGGCCGCACCGCGTCCGGTCCGTCTGGACCGCCCAGGTTGAACAGGACGACGGCGACCTTGCGCCTCTTCCCGGCCAGATCGGTCATTTCCCGGTGACCCGGGCCAGCACCGCCTCGACATGGGCGATCGGCGTGTCGGGCAAAATGCCGTGACCCAGGTTGAAGATGTAGGGACCCTGTCCCCACTGTTCCAGCAACTGGTCGACCCGCGCCAGCAAGGCGTCGCCGCCGGCCCGCAGCAGCAGCGGATCCAGTGCGCCCTGGATGGCTTTCGTCTTCTGGATCGCCTGACCCAAAGCCGCGGAGGCCTGGGTGTCCAGCGCCACGCCCTGGACGGGCGCGGTGCTGGCGTAGGCCTCGACCAGTGTCCCAGCCCCGCGCGGGAAGCCGATCACCGGCGTGGTCACGCCCTTGGCCCGCAGGCCTTCGACGATGGCCGTGTGCGGCTTGGTCACCAGCCGGTCGAACAACGGCTCGGACAAGCCTTCCGCCCAGCTCTCGAACAGCTTCAGCACCTGGGCGCCGGACGCCGCCTGCATGGCCAGGTAGTCGATCGTCGCGTCGACGAGCACCTGGATCAGGGCGTCCAGCTTTTCGGCGTTCTGGTAGGCGAAGGTCCGCGCGCCGGAACGGTCGCTGGAGCCGCCCTCGATCATGTAGGTCGCCACGGTCCAGGGCGCGCCGGCAAAACCGATCAGGGCCCGTTCGGGCTCCAGGGCCGAGCGCACGCGGCTGAGCGTCTCGCCCACCGCGCCCAACGCCTGGCCGGCCTGGCCTGTCAATTCGCGCATCGACTCCATCGACGGCAGGTCGCCCAGCTTGGGCCCCTCGCCCGCCTCGAACCAGACCTTCTGACCCAGGGCCTGAGGGATCAGCAGGATGTCGGCGAAGACGATGGCCGCGTCATAAGGAAACCGCCGCATGGGCTGCAGGGTCACCTCGGCGGCCTTCTCCGAGTTCAGGCAGAAGTCGATGAAGGTCGGCTCGGTCGCCCGGACCGCCCGGTACTCCGGCAGGTACCGGCCGGCCTGGCGCATGAACCAGACGGGCGGGCGTTCGGCCTTATGGCCATCCAGGACGGAAAGGAGCTTGGGCTTTTGGGACGTGCTCATGTCAGGCCTTAAATCCCGTCAGGCCCGTGGGCTCAAGCCCGTATCTCCCCGGAGGCCTTCTTCCCCTTCCTTCTTTCTTTAAGAAGATTTTAAGGAAGATTGTAGGAGATGGTGAGCAAGTGCCTAACGGGGAAAACCCGTTCGCGACGCTACCTGTCACCTGCCCGTCACAAAACCATCCAAGCTCGACCCACATGTGGGCGGCGGGCCTGTGAACTTTGGGGATAGCCTGCTAGCGCTTCGAAATTCCTAATGAAACGTTAAGATGGTGAACGGCGCCGTAACCATGAGCGTTCGCTCATCCCCGCTTTGGGGGAATCGGATTCGCACGGGCTGTGAAGACGATCCGAGACTGGGGATTGTCCGCGATCAACGCGACCGTTTAACACAGGGGCAGTTCGACGCACCGTAACGAGCCGGGATTCACCCCCGCTCATCCCCAGGGGCCAGGCCAGTGGTTAAGCAACCGTTAACGGATGATCCACAGGAAGCTGGCCCGCCTGAGGGCGAAAGGACCGCGCCACGGTTCGCCACCTACTTCCATATCCACCTGGTGTCGGACTCCACGGGCGAGACCCTGAACGCCATGGCCCGGGCCGTCTGCGCCCGTTTCACCGACATCCTGCCGATCGAGCACATCTACGCCCTGGTGCGGTCCACCCGTCAGCTCGACCGCGCGCTGGAGGAGATCGCCGGGGCGCCGGGGGTGGTCATGCACACCATCATCGACCCGAACCTGCGCGCGGCGCTGGAGGAAGGCTGCCGCCGGCTGGAAATGCCGTGCATCGCCGCCCTCGACCCGGTGGTCAGCGCCATGTCGCGCTATCTGGGCGCGCGGATCTCGACCCGGGTCGGCGCCCAGCATGCGCTGAACAACGACTATTTCGACCGGATCGAGGCGCTGGACTACGCCATCGCCCATGACGACGGCCAGGGCGGCCAGGACCTGACCCAGGCCGACGTCATCCTGGTGGGGGTGTCGCGCACCTCCAAGACCCCGACCTGCATCTACCTGGCCCACCGTGGCGTGCGGGCCG
This sequence comes from Caulobacter sp. Root1472, assembly GCF_001426985.1. Lineage (NCBI taxonomy): Bacteria > Pseudomonadati > Pseudomonadota > Alphaproteobacteria > Caulobacterales > Caulobacteraceae > Caulobacter > Caulobacter sp. Root1472. The sequence continues at coordinate 23,590 of NZ_LMFX01000028.1, forward strand.
CCAATGTCCCGTTGGTGCCCGGCCGCCCGCCGCCCGACGAGCTGTTCACCCTGAAGAACACCCTGATCGTCGGCCTGATGACCTCGCCCGAGCGGCTGATCCAGATCCGCCGCAACCGACTGCTGTCGCTGAAGGAAAACCGCGAGAGCGACTATATCGACACCGACGCGGTGCGGCAGGAGATCATCGCCGCCCGTCGCCTGTTCGAGCGCCAGGGCTGGCCGATCATCGACGTCACCCGGCGGTCGGTCGAGGAGACGGCGGCGGCGATCATCAACCTGCTGTCGGGCGGCCGCGGCCAGGTCGAGGTGCTGGGATGACCGGTTCATCGCGCCCCCCTGTCACCCTGGCGTCCAAGAGCGCGGCCCGCCAGGCGATCCTGCGCAACGCCGGCGTCACCTTCGAGGCCGTCGGCTCCGGCGTCGACGAGGACGCCGCCAAGGCCGGCCTGCTGGCCGAGGGCGCCTCGCCGCGGGAAGTGGCCGACGCCCTGGCCGAGCTGAAGGCGTTCAAGGTCTCGACCAAGCGCCCCGGCCTGGTGATCGGCTCGGACCAGACCCTGGATCTGGACGGCGTGCTTTACGACAAGGTCGACACCGTCGAGGCCGCCCGCGAACGGCTGGTCCAACTGCGCGGCAAGGTCCACAAGCTGCACTCGGCCGTGGTCGTGGCCCGCGACGGCCAGCCGATCTGGCGGGTGGTCGAGACCACGAAGCTGTCGGTCCGCAGCTTCAGCGACGCCTGGCTGGATGGCTACCTCGAGCGTAACGCCCCCGACATCCTGTCCTCGGTCGGCTGCTACTTCCTCGAGGGCGAGGGCGTGCAGATGTTCGACCGCATCGACGGCGACTATTTCGCCATCCTGGGCCTGCCGGTCGTCGGCCTGTTCGATTTCCTGCGTCTGCATGGAGCCCTCGAGTCATGAGCGTGACGGGTGCGGCCGTTGTGGCCGGCGTCTGCGGCCAGCCGATCCGCCATTCGATGAGTCCGATGATCCACAACGCCTGGATCGCCGCGGCCGGGCTGAACGCCGCGTACGTGCCGTTCGCCCCGGGGGAGGACAATTTCGAAGCCTTCGTCGAGGGCCTGCGCGGCGGCGCCATCCGCGGTCTCAACGTCACCATCCCGTTCAAGGAACAGGCCCTGGCCTGCGCCGACCGCTGCAGCGACCTGGCCAAGCTGGCCGGCGCCGCCAACCTGCTGGTGTTCGAGGCCGACGGGACGATCACCGCCGACAACACCGACGGTCCGGGCCTGCTGGACGCCATCGCCGTCCAGGCGCCGGGCTTCGACCTGACCGTCTCATCGGTGGTCGTCCTCGGGGCCGGCGGCGCGGCGCGCGGCGCGGCCGCCGCCCTGGCCCTGGCCGGCGCGCCCCGCGTCAGTATCGTCAACCGCACCTTCGCCCGGGCCGAGGCCATCGCCCGCTCGATTGGCGGCGTGATCGAGGCGGCGTCGGACGACGAGCTCGACGTCCTGCTGGCCCAGGCGGGCTTGGTGATCAACGCCACCTCCCTGGGCCTGGGCGGCGGCCCCGGTCCCGCCGCCCGCCTGGAGTTGACGCCGGAAACCGCCGTGGTGGTCGACATGGTGTACAAGCCGCTGCGCACCGAGTTCCTGCGGCGGGCCGAGGCGGCCGGTCGCCGGACCGTGGACGGGCTGGAGATGCTGCTGCGCCAGGCGGTTCCCAGCTTCGAGGCCTTCTTCGGCTCCGCCCCGCCGGCCGGGGTCGATGTCCGGGCCCTGGCCCTGGCCCAGCTGGGCGAGGCGGCCCGATGATCGTCGTTGGCCTGACCGGCTCGATCGGCATGGGCAAGTCGACGACCGCCCAGATGTTCATCGCCGAGGGCGTGCCGGTCTATGACTCCGACGCGGCGGTGCACGCGCTCTACGCCAGCGGCGGGGCGGCGGTCGCCCCGGTCGAGGCGGCCTTTCCGGGCGTGGTGGTCGACGGCGCCATCGACCGCGCCCGGCTCAGCGCGGCGGTGATGGGCGATTCCGAAGCCCTGGCGGTGCTGGAGTCGATCGTTCACCCGCTGGTCGGCGCCCACCGGATCGGTTTCTTCGAGGACGCCCGCGCCCAGGGCGCCGACATCGTCGTGCTCGACATCCCCCTGCTCTACGAGACCGGTGGCGAGACGAAGGTCGACAAGGTGGTGGTGGTCTCGGCCCCCGCCGACCTGCAGCGCCAGCGGGTGCTGGCGCGGCCAGGCATGGATCCGGCCAAGTTCGAGGCCATCCTGGCCCGCCAGACGCCCGACGCCGAAAAGCGGGTCCGGGCCGATTTCGTCATCGACACAGGCCGCGGCCTGGAGGCCGCCCGCGACCAGGTCCGCGACATCCTGACTCGCCTGCACGCCTCGGCTCCGCTTGAAGGTGGCGGCGAACAGGCCCATTAAATCGCGATGGCGCGGGAAATCATCCTCGATACCGAAACCACCGGGTTCGACCCCAAGACCGGCGACCGCCTGGTCGAAATCGGCTGCATCGAGGTGGTCGACTTCATGCCCACGGGGCGGTCGTTCCACGAATATTGCGATCCCCTGCGCGACATGCCGGCCGAGGCCGAGAAGGTGCACGGCCTGTCGTCGGCCTTCCTGACCGGCAAGCCGAAGTTCCACGAGATCGCCGACCGCTTCCTGGAATTCGTCGGCGACAGTCCGGTGATCGCCCACAACGCCGCGTTCGACCGGCAGTTCGTCAATTTCGAGCTGGAGAAGTGCGGCCGCGCGCCGGTGCCCGAGAGCCGCTGGGTCGACACCCTGGCCATGGCCAAGAAGCGCTTCCCGGGCATGTACAACTCGCTCGACGCGCTGTGCAAACGCTTCAAGATCAGCCTCGACAGCCGGGACAAGCACGGGGCCCTGATCGACGCCCACCTGCTGGCCGAGGTCTATCTCGAACTGCAGGGCGGCAAGGAGCGGGCGCTGGAGTTGACCCAGGTGGTCGCCGCCACCGCCGTCTCGGCCGCCCGCGCCGGATCGTACGGCGCCCGGCCCCGGCCGCTGGCCCCGCGCTCGACCGAGGAAGAGCGCCAGATCCACGCGGCGTTCGTGCGCAAGAACCTCAAGGACAAGGCCGTCTGGATCCAGTTCGGCGTGGGCGTGGTGGTCGCGGAAGGCTGAGGTTGGTCGCGTTTGCGGCTCCATCACTTGCCCCCTACGGACCGCTTCGCGGTCGTCTTCCCCCAGAAGGGGAAGAACGCTCCGGTGCGAAGGCTCCGCCCCCTCTGGGGGCGGACAGACCGCGAAGCGGTCAGGTGGGGGCCAGTGTTCGCGGGCACGATCTCTCATCCTCACGCGGCTGGCCGCTGAGCTATCGGAAAGGACGCGGAGCGCCGGACATCGTCCGGAGTGTTTGAGTAGTAACCGTTTTCGACGAAGCCCGATCGCTCCGCGCGGTCGTTATCCGGAAGCCCGCGGCGCTGAGCCCTGTTGGGGCCTCGCCGCCTTGAAGCCTCCGACGGGCGGNNNNCCAGAGACGCGAGGTTTGGTCCAAAAGGACCGCCGACAGAGCTTCCCGCTCGATCGCCCCCCGCCGCCGCATCGGTCGCTGGCCATGCGCCCTTTCCCCGCGTCGAGGTGAGGTCAGGATACGGGTGGTTTGGGAGGGTGAGGGGCATAAAGATTTAGGCTCGGGATATCAGTGGCTTGCCGCGAGATGAGCGGGGACGCGCACTCATGGCAAGGCCTCGCCGATCGATCCGCGACCGTGGGGTGAGTGCGTGTCCCCACCGTCATCCACGGGGCCACGGGGGCTTCGACACAAAGCTCGGCGGACGACTTTGGGGACACGCACTCACGGCCAGCGCCCTGCAACCCGGCCGCCCCCCTGCCGTGAGAGCGCGTCCCCGGCCGCGACCGCCAACCGCCGCCCCATCCGGGGCGGAAGCGGGCTTGGGCCAAGCAAGCCTTTCGAAGGTCTCGCAAGGGTGAAAGTCGTTACCTCCCCCTTCCGTAGGGAGAGGGATCTGAAGTCCGCTCGGTGTCGAAAGCTGAAGTCGACGCGCTGCGGCCCCGCGGACGACGACCAGACTAGACCAACAAATCCGCCGTCACCGGCGCGTGGTCGCTTGGCCGCTCCCATTCGCGGACCGTGTCGTGCACCTTGGATGACACCTTGCCGTCGACGATCGCCGCGTCGCGCAGGCCGGGGCTGGCCAGGATGTGGTCCAGGCGCAGGCCGCGGTTGGACTTGCGGAAGTCGGCGGCCCGGTAGCTCCACCAACTGAACAGCTTTTCGGGTTCCGGCATGGCCAGGCGCGGCAGGTCCAGCAGGTCCAGCGACTTGATCATCGCGTCGAAGGCTTCGAGCTCGGCCGGCGTGTGGCTGACAACCTTCAGCATCTGGCGGTGACTCCAGACGTCGTTTTCGCCGGGCGCGATGTTCAGGTCGCCGGTGACGATCAGCGGCGCCTTGGGATCACGCTTCTTCAAAGCGGCGGTGAGGGTCTCATAGAAGTCGAGCTTGTGGTCGAACTTCGGGTTGCCGATGCGGTCGGGCGTGTCGCCGCCCGCTGGGATGTAGAAGTTCTGGATGTCGACGCCGGCCACCTTGACCGCAACGCAGCGGGCATGGCCCTCGCGGCAGTTCATGAGCGTGGGCACGTCCTCGAACGGCAGGCGCGAAGCGATGGCCACCCCGTGCCAGCCCTTCTGGCCCATGATCTTGATATGCGGCAGGCCCATGGCGACAAAGGCCTCGCGGGGGAACTCGCCCTCCTGGCACTTGATCTCCTGCAGGCAGAGCACGTCGGGCGCCTGCTCGTCGACGAAGCGGGCGGCCTGCTCGGCGCGCAGGCGGACGGAATTGACGTTCCAGGTGGCGATACGAAGGCGCATGCCGTTCCTCTAGGGCCTGCGACCGCCGGTCCACAACGAAAAACGCCCAGGCGCTGAGCGCCTGGGCGAAAGTCGGGTCTCTCATGCCGCCGCCGGGAGGGGATAGGTCCGGCACGGTTGCGAAGAGCGGGTCGGGCGCTCCTCGCCATGCGTGTTAAATCTGCCACGGCGAGAATCTAAGTCAAGAACAATCGCGTTAACATCTTGCATGTTGTGAAATTGTCGCATTTCGGCTGCGCCGGCAGGGCTTTATGCAACTACGGCTTGCCGACCCGGCGGCGCGGATCGGTAAGGACGAACAATTTCGGGTCCAGGCCGGCGGTGTTCTCGAAGTCGACCAGCCGCACGCGGGTCTCCCCGCCCTTGACGTCGGTGACGGTCCAGCCAGTCAGGGCCGGGGCGTTACTGAAGTTCAGGGCGATGCGGCCCAGGGTCTGGCGCTTGGCGTCGACGGCGGTGATCGTGAAGCCGTCGGCCAGCTTGCGCACGCCGGTGATGACCACGCCGCGGTCGAGCCGCACCTCGCGGGCCAGCAGCAGGTTCAGCGGCGTGCGGCTGAGCGGATAGCTCTCGAAGGTCTTCAGCCGGCTGTTGAAGATGTTGACGGCGCTGCCGTTGCTGACCACCAGCAGGCCGCCCGGACCGTCATAGGCGAAACGGGCCTTGCCGGGGCGCTGCAGGTAGAAGGTCCCCTGGGTCTGGGCGCCGCGCGAGTCGGTCTGGACAAAGCGCCCCTTGGCCGAGCTCAGGGTCTGGATATAGGCCGTGGCCTTGTCGACCAGGGCCTGCTCCTCGGGCGTCAGCGGCGCGGCGGCGGGCCGTGACGCGGCCAAGGCCTGGCCCGACAGGGCGGCGGCCAAGCCGAAGCCGGCGGCGGCGAGGATCAGGCGGCGGGTCGGGGTCGTGGTGTTCATGCGATCTCCTCGAGAGCGTTCCGCAAAGGTGTGCGCGGCTTTGCGAACGGAACGCCCGTCACGGTATGTCCAACCTTTGCCCTGCCCATGCGACGAGCGAAAGGCCGCCGCGGGACCATTTTCCGGCGCTCCGATGAAGCGCCGTTCAGGTTCGGGAGGTTGGGAGCGAGGAGAACGCCGACAAACGGCCCAGGTTTCAGGTCTTCCCGTGGAGCCAATTCCTCGTCCTTCGACAGGCTCAGGATGAGGAATTCGAATGCGGCCGCTCAGTAGCCCTCATCCTGAGCTTGTCGAAGGATGAGGGCGGGCCCGCAAACGCCCCTACATCGGCGGGGGCGGCGGGGCCAGGATCTCGCGCTTGCCGGCGTGGTTGGCGGCGCCGACCACGCCCTCCTTCTCCATCCGCTCCATCAGCGAGGCGGCGCGGTTGTAGCCGATCTGCAGACGGCGCTGGATGTAGCTGGTCGAGGCCTTGCGGTCGCGGGTGACCACGGCCACGGCGTGGTCGTAGAGGTCGTTGGCCCCGCCCTCGCCGGCGAAGGCGCCCTCGATGGCCTCTTCCTGCTCCTCGTCGCCGCCGGCCGTGACTTCCTCCAGGTAGTTGGGGATGCCCTGGTCGCGCAGGAACTTGGCCACCGCCTCGACCTCGCCGTCGCTGACGAACGGGCCGTGCAGGCGGGTGATGCGGCCGCCGCCGGCCATGTACAGCATGTCGCCCTGGCCCAGCAGCTGCTCGGCGCCCTGCTCGCCGAGGATGGTGCGGGCGTCGATCTTGCTGGTGACCTGGAAGCTGATCCGGGTCGGGAAGTTGGCCTTGATGGTGCCGGTGATGACGTCGACCGACGGGCGCTGGGTGGCCATGATCAGGTGGATGCCGGCGGCGCGGGCCATCTGGGCCAGGCGCTGGACGGCGCCCTCGATGTCCTTGCCGGCCACCATCATCAGGTCGGCGACCTCGTCGATGACCACCACCAGATAGGGCATCGGCTCGGGGCGGATCTTCTCGGTCTCGTAGATCGGCCGGCCGGCGTCGTCGAAGCCGGTCTGGACGGTCCGCTCGAAGTGCTCGCCCTTCTCCAGCGCCTCGACGGCCTTCTCGTTGAAGCCGCCGATGTTGCGCACGCCGATCTTCGACATCCGCCGGTAGCGGTCCTCCATCTCGCGCACGGTCCACTTCAGGGCCACGACCGCCTTCTTGGGATCGGTGACGACCGGGGCCAGCAGGTGCGGGATGCCGTCATAGACGGAAAGCTCCAGCATCTTCGGGTCGATCATGATGAAGCGGCACTTCTCGGGCGGCAGCTTATAGAGGATCGACAGGATCATGGCGTTGACGCCGACCGACTTGCCCGAGCCGGTGGTGCCGGCGATCAGCAGGTGGGGCATCTTGGCCAGGTCGGCGATATAGGTGTCGCCGCCGATCGTCTCGCCCAAGGCCATGGGCAGGATGTGGCTGGCCTTGTCGTAGTCGGACGAAGACAAGAGGTCGCGCAGATAGACCGTCTCGCGACGCGAATTGGGCATCTCGATGCCGATGGCGTTGCGGCCCTGGGCCACGGCGACGCGGCAGGAGATCACGCTCATCGAGCGGGCGATGTCGTCGGCCAGGGCCACGACCCGGGCCGTCTTGGTGCCGGCCGCCGGCACCAGCTCGTACATGGTGACCACCGGGCCGGGGCGGATCTGGTCGATCTGGCCGCGCACGCCGAACTCGGCCAGCACGCTTTCCAGCAGGCGGGCGTTCTGGCGCAGGGCCTCCTCGTCGAACTCGGCCGAGCGCGGCTTGGGCTTGGCCAGCATGGCCAGCTCGGGCAGCTGGAAGCCGCCTTCGTCCTCGAAGTCGAAGGCCTTCTGCTGCTCGCGCTGCTCGCGGGGGTTGGACTTGGCCGGAACCTTGGGCTGGGCGATGGCCAGGGGGCGGACCTCGAAGCTGGGCTCGAAGGCGTCGTCGTCGTCGACCGGCGGCGGGGCCTTGGCCGGCTTGGCGGCGGCCTTGCGGGGCGCGGCTTCAGGTTCGATCTCGATCACGGGCGCGGCGGCCTTGCGCGGGGCTTTCGGACGGGCGGCGGGCTCGGGCCGGGCGACCGGCGCCGGCTCGGGTGCGCGCTGGCGCGGCTGCATCAGGCCGTGGACCAGGTCGCCGACCGCCTCGGGATCGATCCGGCGGACGCCAATGGCGTAGCCCAGGGCCACGGCCGCGCCGATCGCCAGCAGCAGGGCGGCGATCAGGTGGGCGCCGGGCAGGCGGGCGAAGGCCAGCAGCCCGGCCAGCAGGTTCAGCACCCCGTCGCCCCAGAACCCGCCCAGGCCCTTGGCCAGCGGCCAGGCGGCGGGACGCGGCGGGGCGGCCAGCAGGCCGGCCAGGGCCAGCAGGCCCAGGCCGCCGACCAGGGCGCGGATCCGCAGGTCGCGGCGATGGGCGGCCGGATCGGGCTGGGTGACGCGCGACAGGCCGAACACCAGCATCAGGGCGGCGGCCATCCAGCCGGCCAGGCCCATCGACTGCATGACGACGTCGGCCAGGGCCGCGCCGGCCCCGCCCAGCGCATTGGTGGCCGGCAGGCCGGTGGCGGCGTTCAGGCTGGGATCGGCGGCGTTGTAGGTGGCCACCGACAGCAGCAGCCCCGCCCCGACCACGCAGATCACCCCGCCCCGGAACCGGGCCGACCAGGGCTGGGCCCAGCCGTAGCGCACCGCATCCCAGACCAGTTCAACGCTCGATCGCCGCGCCGCTCGCGCCATCAGAAGTCACCTTGCACTCGTAGACCCGGGCAGTTGTGCCCCAAGAGGGTTAAGAGCCGTTTACGCTGATGCTGAGGCCATGCGGTTTGGCGTCGCGGATTGGACGGGGACAGGCGCTCGCCCCGGTATCCGAGACCAGCTTGCATAGGCGTTGCCGCAAGTGCCTGTCCCCACGCTCGCACGGTGCCGGAGGAACAAGAACAAAAAGAGAACATACGTCCGGACTCGACGTGGCCGGGAGTCATTCTGGAGCGTAGCCCGCCGCTGTTGGCGGGTCAGTGGGTGCGGTCATGGACAAGGAGCTTTTGATTCAGTTGCCGATCATTCTGTCGGCGGTCGCGGGGGTGTTCACCGCCCTGGCGACCTTGGTCTGGGCGTTCCGGCGGAAGCCTTGAGCTTCCGCCGGGGCGGCGCCCGGATTCAGGGTCAGGCGGCCCCCAGATAGTCCTTCTTGCCGATCTCGACGCCGTTCTTGCGCAGGATCGCGTAGGCGGTGGTCAGGTGGAAGAAGAAGTTCGGCTGGGCCTGCCCCTGCAGATAGGCCAGGCCCTTGACCACGCTGGTCTCGCCGCGGCGGGTCAGGGTGATGTCGCGATCCTCGGCGTTGTCGAACCTGGCCGGATCCAGGCCTTCGACATAGGCGACGGCGCGGTCGATCCGGGCGATCAGGTCCTCGAAGGTGGTTTCGACGTCGTCCCAGGCCGGAACCTCCTCGCCGGCCAGGCGCGCGGCGCAGCCCTTGGCGAAGTCGGTGGCGATCTGCACCTGGCGCAGCAGCGGGAACATGTCGGGGAACAGCCGCGCCTTCAGCAGGGCGTCGGGGTCCAGCTTGCGGGTCTCGACATGGGCGGCGGCCTTGGTCAGCACGCCCCTCAGGCCTTTCAGACCCTGGACGAAGACGGGGACGCTGGCCTGGTGGATGGTGAGGGTCATGGGGACTCCGGGGAGAGAGAGGTCGGGTGGTCTTAGGCTGCGTCGCGACGGGGCGAAAGCGTCGCGCAACCCCGTTCCCGGACACGTCGAGGCGGACGGCGCCGACAAATCGATGCGGGATCAGGCCGCCGCGTCCTCGGCGTCGTAACGCGCCCGGGCGACGCGGATGTCGGCGTGGTTGCGCTCGGCCCAGGCCACCAGCGCGGCCACGGGCTCCAGCAGCGAGGTCCCCAGCGGCGACAGGCTGTATTCGACGCTGGGAGGCTTGGTCGGAAACACCTGGCGATCGATCAGCCCGTCGCGCTGCAGGTCGCGCAGGGTCTGGGTCAGCATGCGCTGGGAGATGTCGGGCACCGTACGGCGCAGGACGCCAAACCGGCGCGGCCCGGCGGCCAGGGCGATCAGCAGCAGGGTGCTCCACTTGTCGCCCAGCTGATCGAGCACGTCGCGGACCGGACAGGCGGCCGGACTGAGGTCGTTCGACGACATCCAGCCCTGGAAGCCCTGGACCAGGCTGGCCGCCGCGGCGGTGGGCGGGTTCGTCGCGGGCGGTTCCCTCAAGCTGCCTATCTCCCGTCAAACTGCCGTCTTTACGGCGGCGACCCAGTCTCACATCTACACGTGGTCTCATTTGGAGACCACCGAAAAGGATGAACCCGATGAACGCCTCCCCTCCCCGCCTGCTGGTCACCGGCGCCGGCGGCCAACTGGGCCGTCGCGTGGTCGAGCTGCTGCTCGAGGCCGGCGCATCGAACATCGTGGCGGCCAGCCGCGACCCTTCGAAGCTGGCCGACCTGGCGGCGCGCGGCGTCGAGACCCGGCGCGTCGACTTCGACGAGCCCGCCGCCCTGCCCGCCGCCTTCGCCGGTGTCGAGCGCCTGCTGCTGGTCAGCACCGACAGCCTGGACCAGCCCGGCCGGCGCATCGCCCAGCACCGTGCGGCGATCGCCGCCGCCCAGGCCGCCGGCGTCCGGCACCTGGTCTACACCTCGGCGCCCGGCGCGCGGCCCCAGGCGGGCGGCGGGGTGATCGACGACCACTTCTGGACCGAGCAGGCCCTGGCCGCCAGCGCCATCCCCGGCTGGACCATCCTGCGCCACAACCTCTACGCCGAGCTGCTGCTGATGGGCGCGGGCCCGGCCGTGGCCAGCGGCGCGCTCTATTCGGCCACCGGCGGAGCCGGCCGAGCCTATGTCAGCCGCGAGGATTGCGCCCGCATCGACGCCGCGGCGCTGCGCCAGGGCGAGGGCCGCCGGATCCTCGACGTCTCGGGCCCCGCCGCCGTCACCCAGGACGAGATCGCCGCCCTTTACGCCCGGCTCTCCGGCAAGCCGGTGACCCACCACGCCCTGTCGCCCGACGCCCTGCGCCAGGGCCTGCTCGCCGCCGGCCTGCCGTCGGGCCTGGTCGAGGTGCTGGTCGACTTCGACGTCGCGGCCGCCGAGGGCCAGCACGCTGTCGTGACCGATGCGGTCGAGCGCCTAACCGGCAAGCCGCCCGTCTCGGTCGCGGCCTTCCTGGAGGCGCATCGCGCGGCGCTGGTTTGATCCCCTGCGTCCTTCGAGGCCCGCTGCGCGGGCGCCTCAGGATGAGGAACTCTGTGCTGATTTCCTCATCCTGAGGTGCGAGGCGAAGCCGAGCCTCGAAGGACGCACGGCGTAGCCGCAACGGAACGGGCGCGTCAGCGCGGGGTTTCTCAAGGGTTCAATTCACTCCCTCAAGGAGCTTCCCCATGAAAGTCAGCGACGCGATGACCAGCCAGGTCTCCACCGCCGCCCCCACCGACACCGTGCGCAAGGTCGCCCAGGTGATGGCCCACGTCGAAACCGGCGCCGTGCCGATCGTCGAGAACGGCAAGGTGGTGGGCCTGGTCACCGACCGCGACATCGTCCTGCGCGTGGTCGCCGAGGGCCGCAGCTTCGACAGCCCCATTTCCGAGGCGATGAGCGAAGGCGAAGTCCAGAGCGTGCGCGAAGACGATGTCCTGGCCGACGCCACCGCCAAGATGGCCAGCCACCAGATCCGCCGCCTGGTCGTGCTCAACGAGGCCGGAAACCTGACCGGCATCCTGTCGCTGGGCGACGTGGCCAAGGACTACGGCGCCAAGCAGGTGGGCAAGACGCTGGAGGAGATCTCGCAGGAGGGCGGCGAGATGGCGGCCGCCCACTAGGGCCGTTTCAGCGCCCGGGCCAGGGGGGTGATCTTCGACCAGTCGAAGGGGATCACCACCAGGCCGCCGCCAACCGGCGCGCCGTCGAGCGCCTTTACCGGCGCGACCATCATGTCGGCCACGGCCAGCATGGCTTTCCGTCCGGCGGGCGTCGAGTCGCCGGTGGCGACGCATTGGGTCAGGCGCCTCTCGGCCGAAACCCGGCACTGCAACACGCTGATGCCGGACGTCATGTCCACCCCGTCCAGAGCCGGCAAGGTCTGGGCCAACCAGGGCGATTCCTCCCACTCCAGCGCGTGCAGCGTGCAGAACTGATCCGGCTTTTCCGCCGTCGCGCAGGGGACGGCGTTTTTGGTCTTCGGCAGAACGCCGAGAGTCAGCGCCAGGGCGTCGCTGCCGGCCAGAAAGCCGCTGGGCGGCGGTGGCTTGCCTATGGCGTTGAAGATGATCGGCACGATGACCCGGTTCCGGGTCGGATCGTTCACGTCGACCGTCTTGGGGTCGATGCGGAAAATGCGGCCCAGCTTCAGGGCGGCCTCGCCGAACGGGTAGCTGGCCGGGAATTCGTCGACCACACGGCAATTGTCCAGCAGGCCCTTGGCCGTCACGTCGCAATCGATGATCGCGCGACCGGGCTGCGCGTCGCGCTGGGCCTTCTCCGGATAATACTTCGCCATGTCCTGGCCGGTCGGCTTGTGCAGCCAGTCCGAGCCCTTGGGCCAGTTGGACTTCGGGTCGGCATGCGCGTGGCCAGACACGAGCGCGACAACGGTCGCGACGATGAAAATGGTGCTGCGCGCCATGTGATCCCCCGAAGCGCGAAATTGTACGGCTTCAGCAGAAAAGGCAATCGTGGGTCGTTCCGTCGGAAGGCGGCGGGCGCGCCACGAAAAAAGGGCGGCCCGACGAGGAGCCGCCCTTTTCGTATCTCAGGTTCGAAGTTCGCCTAGACCAGCGAGCTGTCGATGCCCTTGCAGGCTTCCATCAGGCCCTTCACGGACTCGACGGACTTGGCGAACATCGCCTTTTCTTCGTCGTTGGTTTCGAACTCGATGACCTTCTCCGCGCCGCCGGCGCCGATCACGACCGGCACGCCGACATAGAGGCCGTCCAGGCCGTATTGCCCGGTCAGGAAGGTGGCGCACGGCAGGACGCGCTTCTTGTCCTTCAGGTAGCTGGTGGCCATGGCGATGGCGCTTTCAGCCGGAGCGTAGAAGGCCGAGCCGGTCTTCAGCAGGGCGACGATCTCGCCGCCGCCCTTGCGGGTGCGGTCGACGATGGCGTCCAGCTTTTCCTGGGTCAGCCAGCCTTGCTTGACCAATTCCGGCAGCGGCAGGCCGCCGACGGTGGAGTGACGGACCATCGGCACCATGTCGTCGCCGTGGCCGCCCAGGGTCCAGGCGTGGATGTCTTCCACCGACACGCCGGTGGCCTCGGCCAGGAAGTAGGCGAAGCGGGCCGAGTCCAGGACGCCGGCCATGCCGATGACCTTTTCCTTGGGCAGGCCCGAGAACTGCTGCAGCGCCCAGACCATGGCGTCCAGCGGGTTGGTGATGCAGATGACGAAGGCGTTGGGGGCGTGGGCCTTGATGCCTTCGCCGACGGCCTTCATGACCTTCAGGTTGATGCCCAGCAGGTCGTCGCGGCTCATGCCCGGCTTGCGCGGCACGCCGGCGGTGACGATGCAGACGTCGGCGCCCGCGATGTCGGCGTAGTCGTTGACGCCCTTCAGCGTGATGTCCTTGCCGAACACGGCCGAGGCTTCGGCGATGTCCAGGGCCTTGCCCTGGGGGGTGCCTTCGGCGATGTCGAACAGCAGGATGTCGCCCAGCTCCTCGCGCGCGGCGATGTGGGCCAGGGTGCCGCCGATCATGCCGGCGCCGATGAGGGCGATCTTCGCGCGAGCCATGGGGTCTCCGTCAAGGCTGTGGACGAGAATGTCGGGCGCGGTCTACGCCCGCAGCGGCTCAGTCTCAAGCCCTCTTTCCCGTTTCGCCGCGGTGCGGCAAGACTGCCTGGACGACGGCTCGGGACACCCTTGGGGAGACGCGGGATGAGCAAGACCGATCCGGGGAACCATTTCGAGGACTTCAGGCTCGGCCAGGTCATCGTCCACGCCACCCCGCGCACCATCACCGCCGGCGACGTGGCGCTGTACACGGCGCTTTACGGCCCGCGCTTCGCGCTGTTCTCGTCCGACGTCTTCGCGCGCGACTGCGGGCTGGAGACCGCCCCGGTCGACCCGCTGGTCGCCTTCCACGTGGTGTTCGGCAAGACCGTGCCGGACATCAGCCTGAACGCGGTGGCCAATCTCGGCTACGCCGAGGGCCGGTTCCTGGCGCCCGTGCATGTCGGCGACACCCTGTCGGCCCGGTCCGAGGTGATCGGGCTGAAGGAGAACGCCAACGGCAAGACCGGCGTCGTCCATGTCCGCACCACCGGCGTGAACCAGCGTGGCGTGGCGGTGCTGAGCTATGTGCGCTGGGTGATGGTCAGGAAGCGCGACCCGGCGGCGAGGGTCGAGGGGGCGTCGGTTCCGCAGCTGGCCGACGCCGTGGCGGCCGGCGACCTGGCGCCGCCGCCGGGCCTGGATTTCAGGCGCTACGACTTCGCTCACGCCGGCGCGCCGCACGCCTATGAGGACTACGCCATCGGCGAGAAGATCGACCATGTCGACGGCATGGTGGTCGAGGAGGCCGAGGCGCAGATGGCCACGCGGTTGTGGCAGAACACCGCCAAGGTCCACTTCAACCAGTTCGAGCGCGGCAAGGACCCTTCCGGCCGGCGGCTGGTCTATGGCGGGGTGGTGATCTCGACCGCCAAGGCCCTGTCGTTCAACGGCCTGCAGAACACCGGCCTGATCCTGGCGATCAATGGCGGGCGCCATGTCGGCCCCTATTTCGCCGGCGGCACGGTGTTCGCCTGGTCGCAGGTGCTGGACAAGGCCGAGCTGTCGCCGACCGTCGGAGCTCTGCGCCTGCGGCTGGTGGCCACCGTCGACCGGCCCTGCGCCGACTTCCCGGACAAGGACGAGGCGGGGGCCTATGCGCCCGGCGTCATCCTCGACTTCGACCATTGGGCGGCGGTTCCGAAACGTGGCTGAGTTCATCCTCGACCCGGCCTTCGCGGCCACCTCGGCGCCGCTGGGCGACCTGCCGCTGTGCCAGGCCCGCCTGCAGCTGGACGCCCGCTATCCGTGGGTGGTGCTGATCCCGCGCCTCGCCGGGCTGCGCGAGCTGGAGGACCTGTCCCCGGCCGACCGCGCCCGGCTGGTGGAGGAGACGGTGCTGGCCGGCGCCGCCGTCCGCGCGGTGGCGCGCGCGCTAGATCTGGCGGTCGACAAGCTCAATATCGGCGCCCTGGGCAATGTCACGGCGCAGCTGCATGTCCACGTGCTGGGCCGGCGCACCGGCGATCCGGCTTGGCCGGGACCGGTCTGGGGTCATTCGCCGGGCGAGGCCTATGGGCCAGAAGCGGTGGAGCGGGCGATCGCGGCGGCGAAGGCGGCGCTGTCCGTCTAGGCCTATCGACGCTTCTTCCGGCTCGACCCCTTGGCCGCCTTGCCCTTGGCGCTCTTGCGCGAGGCGACGGCCTTGCCCTTGCCGCCCTTCTTGCCCTTGGCCGCCGTGGCCTTGCCGCCCTTGCGGGCGGCGGCGGCGCACTTGGCCTTGGCGGCCTTCAGCGCCTTGCCCTTCTTGCCCCGGGTCGAGCAGGCCGGGGCCTTGGCCGGCGCGGCGGCCACCACGCGCGGCGGAGCCGGGCGGGCGCCCCAGACGACCGGGCCGCGACCCGCCGGGACATAGCCGGGCGGTACGGTCGCCTGGGCCACGCGATGGGCGGTGATCGGGATCTCGGTCCCGTTCTCGTTCAGCTTGCCGGTCCACGCGCCGTCGCCGCGAGACGTCAGGTCCAGGGTCGCGGATTGGCCGGAGCGCGGCGTGAAGCGGGCGAGAAAGCCGCCGCCGGAGCGCTCGAGGCCATCGATCAGGCCGGTGGAGCCCACCGCCCCCGGGCGGCGCAGGTCGCGCCAGGCGCCCTCCAGGGTGTCGCCGCCGACCTTGTCGACGATCTGCAGCCGGTAGAGCGTCGCGCCGTCCGGCCCCTCGATCGACCAGCCGCCGTCCAGCGGTCCCTGCAGGCCCTGGGCGGCGAGGATCGAACCCTTGACCCGCAGGTCGTAGGCCTCGGCCACCGGCACGTAGCCGCCCTGGGGGATCGTGTGGCCGGGCAGCTCGTCGGGGTCGGGCGTCGGGATCGGCAGGACGGTCGGCTTGTGCGGCGGGGCCGGCGGCTGGGGCGCGGCGTCCTCCTCGTCGGTGGTCTGGGGCCCGCTCTGGGAGATCAGGTCGGCCAGGGGGTCGACGGCCTGGTCGGCCGAGGTCGCCGTATCGGCGGCCGGCGGGGCGGCCACGACGGGGACGGCGTCCGGATCGGCGGCGGCCGCTGGGGCCGCCGGGGCGGGCGGGCTGGCGGCGGGCGCGGTCGGAACCGGCGCGGTCACGACCGGCGCCTCCTGGGCCCAGGCCTGGCCGGGAAGGACGGGAGCGGCGGAAAGGGCCAGCAGGAAGATCAGGAGCGCGCGCATGAGGGGCTTTGACGGTCTTTCAGGTCTAGGCGGCCGAGCGTTCGGCGATGGCGGCGGCGATCGCCACCAGCCGTTCGGCCTGAACCAGGTGCAGGCGTTCGGCCATCTTCCCATCGACCCGCAGGGCGCCCTTGCCGGCGTTCTCGGGCGCGGCGAAGGCGGCGATCACCGCCTGGCTCCAGGCGATCTCGTCGGCGGTGGGCGAGAAGGCGCGGTTGCAGACGTCCAGGTGCTTGGGGTGGATCAGGGTCTTGCCGTCGAAGCCGAAGTCGACCGCCTGGCCGCAGACCGCCTCCAGGGCGGCCAGATCGTCGATGTCGTTGTGCACCCCGTCCAGGATGGTCAGGCCGTGGGCCCGGGCGGCGGCCACCGACAGCGACAGGATCGGCAGGAAGGCTTCGCGTCCCGGCGTCTGGCGGGCCCGCATCTCCTTGGCCAGGTCGTTGACCCCCATCACCCAGCCGCTCAGCCGGGTGGCGCGCGCGGCGGCGGCGATCTCCCACAGGTGGAAGGCGGCCTTGGCGGTCTCGATCATCGTCCACAGCCGGGTGTGGACCGGGGCGGCGTGCAGGGCGGCCTGGTAGGCGTGGACGTCGGCCGCGTCATTGACCTTGGGCACGAGCACCGCGTCCGGCCCCGCCTCGGCGACGGCCTTCAGGTCGGCCTCGCCCCAGGGGGTGTCCAGGCCGTTGGTGCGGACGACGATCTCGCGCGGGCCGAAGCCCCCGGCCTTGACCGTGGCCACGGCGGCTTCGCGGGCGGCGTCCTTCATGTCGGGAGCGACGGCGTCCTCGAGGTCCAGGATGATCACGTCGGCGTCCAGCGTGCGCGCCTTGTCCACCGCCTTGGCGTTGGAGGCGGGCATGTAGAGGGCGCTGCGGCGCGGTCGGGCGAGGTCGGACATGAGGCTCCCGCGAGACGTCTTGCTCTTGCGCTTCCTCTTAAGCACCGGAACGCCGCCGCCGGAAGCCATCACGCGCCGCGACGGCGAAACGGGCCCCAGATTCCCCGGTCGAAATCCCCGGAATGGGGTTAAGCTCACCGCATGACCACGCGTTATGACGACACCGCCAAGAACGTCCTGGGCCAGGAGCTGCAGCCCTGCTCGCTGAATCCGGTGACCGGCTTCTACCGCAACGGCTGCTGCGAGACCGGACCGCACGACCTGGGCCTGCACACGGTCTGCGCGGTGATGACGGCCGAGTTCCTGGCCTTCTCGGCGGCCACCGGCAACGACCTGTCGACCCCGCGCCCGGAATTCGCCTTCCGCGGCCTGCTGCCGGGCGACCGCTGGTGCCTGTGCGCCGGCCGTTGGAAGGAGGCCCTGGACGCCGGCGTCGCCCCGCAGGTGGTGCTCGAGGCCACCCACGAGGAGATGCTGGCCGTGGTGACGCTGGGCGTGCTGAAGGACCACGCGGTGGCATGATCGTCTCGGCCGAGGCGTTCGTTCGGCTGCGGACCAGCCAGGATCCCGCGGATCAGCGCCGGGCGACTCATGAGCCGGCCGAATTGGGGGTCTGGCTGGAGGTGATCGATCGTCATCCGGAGATGAAGTCCTGGGTGGTGCACAACAAGACCGTCCCCCTGGAGGTTCTCCGCATACTGGCCGACGACCAGGACCCTCGGATCCGCCGGGACGTGCTGCGCAAGAACAAGGTGCTCAGCCGAAACAAGATCGACCGGCCGCTGGTCGAGAAGTTCGCGCGCGACCCTGACGAGGAGGTTCGAGCGGACCTGGCGGAAAACCGCGACGTCCCACGCGACATCCTTGAGCGGTTGGCCGAGGACCTTTCGTCCTGGGTCTACGTCAAGGCGCGCGAGCGCTTGGTCGAACGGGCTCGGGAAGAGGCGGCTGAGGCCTAGACCAAAGGTTTCAGCTCCCCGAGCATCGTCGGGATCAGTTCCGACACGGTCGGGTGGATGTGCACCGCCCGCTGGATCACCGTATAGGGGGCCCTGGCGTACATCAGGTCGATCAGGCCGTGGACCGCCTCGTCGCCGTTCAGGCCCAGGATCGCCGCGCCGAGGATCTGCCTGGTCTCGGCGTCGACGACCACCTTCATGAAGCCTTGCGTCTCGCCCTTCTCGACCGCCCGCCCGACGCGGGTCATCGGCCGCTGGCCGACCAGCAGCGGCCGGCCAGTGGCGCGGGCCTCGGCTTCGGTCATCCCGACGCGGCCCAGGGGCGGGTCGATGAACAGGCCATAGCAGGGGATGCGGTCGCTGACCTTCCTGGGATCGTTGTCCAGCAGGTTGGCCGCGACGATCTCGAAGTCGTTGTAGGCGGTGTGGGTGAAGGCGCCCTTGCCGTTGCAGTCGCCCATCGCCCAGACGCCGGGGTTGCTGGTCTTCAGCTGGTCGTCGACCACCACATCGCCGCGCTTGTCCAGGTCTATGCCGGCCTTGTCCAAGCCCAGGTCGTCGGTGTTGGGCCGGCGACCGATGGCCAGCAGCACGTGCGAGCCCACCACCTGGGGCGCGCCGTCCTCGCAGGTGACATGGACGCAGACACCCTCGTCGCCGCCCTCGGTCACCGCCGGCGCGAAGCTGATGCATTCGGCGTTGAGGCGGATGTTCACGCCCTCGGCCTGGAGGATCTGGCGCACCGCGTCGGAAATTTCCGGGTCCTCGCGACCGATCAGCCGCGGGCCCATCTCGACCACGGTGACCTGCGCCCCGAAGCGCCGGTACATCTGGGCGAACTCCAGGCCGATATAGCTGCCGCCGACGATGACCAGGTGCTTGGGCAGGGTCTCGACTTCCATCATGCCGACATTGGTCAGGTACGAGACGTCGTTCAGCCCAGGCATGTCCGGCGCATTGGCGCGGCCGCCGACATTGAGGAAGATCTTCGGGGCGGTCAGCAGGTCGTCGCCGACCCGCACGGTGTCGGCGCTCTCGAACCGGGCGTGGCCCCGGAACACCGTGCAGCCCTTCATGCCGCCCAGCCACTTTTCCAGGTTGCCGCGGGCGTTGAGGGTGACCGACCGGGCCCGATCATGGACCCGCTTCATGTCCACCCCGACCTCGCCCTGCAGGACGACGCCGTAGTCGGCCGACCGCCGCGCCAGGTGGGCGGCGTAGGCGCTGGCCACCAGGGTCTTGGTCGGCATGCAGCCGGTGTTGACGCAGGTCCCGCCGATGTCCTGGCGCTCGACCAGGGCGACGGTCCAGCCGGCGTCCGTCAATCGTCCGGCCAGGGCCGGGCCCGCCTGGCCAGCCCCGATGATGATGGCGTCGAAGCGCTGCGTTTTGGAATTGGGGGCGGCCATGGGTCAGACGGCCGAGACGATCAGGGCCGCGCCGCCCACGGCGACCACGTCTTCCAGCAGGCCGGCGGGCAGGTCGCGGCCGAACGCCTTGGCCAGGCGGCCGCGGACGTCCGCGCCGCCCAGCGTGCCGATCACCGCGCCGACCGCGCCGGCGACGGCCCCGCCGATCCAGGCGTCCTGGGTCGCGCCGATGGCCGCGCCGCAGAATGCGCCGCTCACGATCCGCGTTCCGAACTGCACCGGGACCTTGCGGCTGGGGGTCTTGGGCAACTGGTCGCCGACCAGTTCCAGGACGGCCAGGGCGGTGAACGTCCAGGGCGCGATCGCGCCGCCCAGCCAGGCCAGCGGCCCGCCCTGCAGCGGGATCAGGCCCAGATGCGCGCCCCAGGCGACGGCGGCCGGGGCGGTCATGGCGCGAAGGCCCGCGACGACCCCGAGCAGCAGGGCGAACAGATAGAGCGACATGCGGGCCTCCGGCGTTCAAGCGCCGCCGTCATCTGCCGCGCCGCGCGATCAAACCGCAAGGGCGACCGGTGTTCTTGGACGTTTCGGCTCTGGCCGGCGCCTGGACGTCCTTCGAGGCTCGGCGACGCCTCGCACCTCAGGATGAGGATTTCAGCAAGACGCTCCTCATCCTGAGGCGCCGCGAAGCGGCCTCGAAGGACGCACGACCTCAGCCCAGGGGGTATTCCGCTTCCAGCCGATAGGCCGAGCCCTCGCTGGTCCGCCAGCTGGAATAGAGGCCAAAGCGGTCGACGCGGAACGGCGGCGAATGCAGCAGGTTGTTGGCCTGGATCCAGGCGGCGACCTCGGGAACGGCCGGCCGCTTCAGATAGGCCAGGGTGACGTGCGGGGTATAGACCCGGGCCTCCGGCTTCAGGCCGGCCCGGCGGGCGGCGCTCTCGTTGGCCTTGGCCAGATGGCGCAGGTCCCGGTTCTCGGCGAGCCCGGCCCAGACCGCGTGGATCTCGACGCCTTCGCCGAAATGGCCGACGCCCTGAAGCTCGAGGTCCAGGGCCGGGGCCTGGATCCCCCGCAGTTCCTCGTCCAGGTCGGCGGCGGTGGTTTCCTGCACGTCGCCGATGAACTTCAGGGTGATGTGGAACGCCTGGCGCGGCCGCCAGCGCGCCCCCTCGATCCCGTGCTGGCGTGGCAGGAGACGGTCTCCGACCTCGGTCGGAATAGCGACGGCGGTGAACAGGCGGATCATGAGAGGGGTTTACAGGATCCTCCCCCTATGGGCAGGGGAATCGCATATGGATTTTTGGTCCGAACGGGATTCTGAGGGTGTCTCCTTGTGAGAGGGAGACGGTCGGATGGAGACGTTCGCGGCTTG
>NZ_LMFX01000029.1:0-43106 GCF_001426985.1 Caulobacter sp. Root1472
TCCGGTCAGGACCGTCCGTCCCCGCCGTTCCCGGAACACAGGCGTCCGGCTGCGCACCGAAAGCGTCCGGATTCATCCGCACCGCGACACATTGCAGGCGATTGTCATTGTTGTAGCGGTATTGCGTCATCGCATGGGTCGCGCCGCCATAGGGCCTACTGTCTTGGCGCACCTTCCGACCGGCGGCGTCGTAACCGAAGGTCTGTTCTTCCACGGGCGTCATCGTATCGAGCGCCGCCTTGGTTAGGCCGGAGGCCGTGCCACGTTGGATCAGCGTCGGTCGGCCGTCATCATTGTAGAAAGTCCGGGTCGCCCTGTTCGCCGGAGAGGCTGCGGTGATTGTTCCCACCAGCTGTCGGCCGGCATCGTAGAAGTAGTAGGTTGTGTCGTCGGCGCCCGGCAGCGGACCATCGACCGATGCGAGATTGCCGACCGGATCATAGGTTTTGGTGACGATCGACACCAGCAGGCCGTCGCCAGAGGATTTGGTTTCCTTTACGGGCAACAGGTTGGCGTCGTACTCGTAAGTCGTCTTCAGCTCGTCGGCCTCTCCCGCGCAGGAGGTCTTGGTCCTGCAAGTTGAGGTTTCGACCAGCTTCCAGACAGAGGTGGTCGAGGCGACGGCTTGACCGGACGCATCCTTGAACACCGCCTGACGCTGCTCGTAGCGATAGCGGGTCTGCGGCCGGACGTTGTTCGCACCGGCCGGGCCTGTCGCGGTCTTCAGCAGGCCGGAGTCCTCGTAGTAGGTGTAGTCAGTGCGGTTGTTGCGGGCATCCAGGGTGTAGGTTGGTTCGGTGCACTTGAGCCAGCTGGCGCACTCGGGAAATTCCGTCGTGTCGAAGAACTTGGCTGAGGTCGAAATGACTTCGGTTCCATAGCCGGGCTTCTGCGATTGAACAGCGGAGGTCGGTCGCTCTCGTTCATCGAGATACGACATGGTCGTTTCCGATTGCTCAGGCGTCGTCACCTTGTAGATCTTGCTGTTAGCGAGCCACAGCGCCGATCCCGAGGTCCGGACTTGAGAAAACTGGTAGATCGTCTTGTGCTGGTTCTCGTCCGTCAGGATCGATTTATACGGCTTGTTCGTCGTCCAGGTATTGTTGCTGGCCGCCGCCAGAGCCGCGTCGTCCATGCTGAAGCGCGTAACGGCCCCAGACGATCTTGTGGCCGACGACTTAAGAACTTTCCAATCCCCGACCGAATTGAATTGATTAGATCCAATGCTGAATGCGTAATCGGTCCAACCTGTCGGATCTTCGAACCGGCGCACAAGCACCTTAGGCCCGTTCGCCGTCAGCGAGACCCGCCAGATCTTCCTGGCCACGCCCATCGGCGTGGTCAGCGTCACCAGTTGCTCGGTCGAACTGGTCTCAGCGGTCGAGAAGCTGGACACGCGGCTTAGCGCGTCTGTTATCTGATAGTTGTTGTAGGTTCCCGACAGCTGCGCCTTCGGCCAGTTCGCCACTTGGTTGGGACAGGTCGACGCGAACTTGTCGCAGTATTCGTATGCCAAGTTCGTCAGTTGGAACGACGCGACCGCCTGGCCCAGGTCTTGGTAGTTGATCTGATATCCAAGATTAGAGGTGATCGAGCGTACAGTCGTACCCTGATAGTTGTAGGTTAGTCTCTCGCCGTTCTTCGACCGGATCTCACGCAGCCAGCCCAAGGTGCGTGGCTGAGGGGCGGCGCCACCATCGACCACCGGGTTGTTGTCGAAAATCCACTGCTTGCCGGCATTGTCGGTCAAGACCCAATTGTTGGAGACCAGATCTAGTCGGACGTCGCAGTCGCCGCGGCAGTCGCCGCTAAATCCGACCACCAGCTCGCGAGCGCCGATTCGGACACTGACTTCTGGCTTGAAGCCGTAGCAATTCCCCGGCCCGATCGGACAGGCCTCCTGGCGAAGATAGCCGTAACGCGGCACTTCGCTGCTGTCATAATAGGTGGCCAGGATTTTCTGGGACAAGGCGGGCGCGTCCGCCAGCCCGATCGTCATCGTCCCACCATCGGTGATGATTGTCCCATTGCTGAGATCGACGCCGTTTCGGTCGCTCATCGTGACCTTGGGCACGACCACGCCGCTGATCGACTGCGCGGTGGCCGGAGAACCTAAGCAGATCGCCGCGAATACGGCCAGCACCGCTTGCCTTGTGGAGTAGCGAACCATGGGGCTCTTCGTTGTAAACTGTTTGAAGAAACGGCGTCGCGATCTGGTAGCGGCCCCTGCGGCATCAACCATCATCGCACGCCAACCTTGTCGACGCGGACATAGGCGCGCGCCCAACAGCAATCGCATCGGAATCCCCGCCCAGCCCTAGAGCCAAGCTTGTACCGAAGATCGGCAGGGTTGCACCAGGAAAATCCTCGTGCGAGCCGCGGCGGTCTTTAGTTCAGCGTCCCCCGGACGCGGTCACCATAAAGACGATCAGCGGCCCAGATGGTTGATCAAGGGACGCGCCAGAGACCGGATGGCGCCGTCCTGATCGCGCACGCGGCCAGCCAACGCCAGCGCACCTAGGCAGCGAAGGCTCTAGACGTTCTCGCTGCCCGGCAGCGCGTAGCCAAGATCGCCTTCGGAAAAACATGTCCCATCTCATTTCAGGTCCGCCCAAATAGGCGCCGGAAACCGATCGTGAACACGCCCGCCCGCTCCGAGAGCGTGCTCGCCCTCCACTGCCGGCGATGTCTGGTGCGACGACCAGAAACTTTGCCATGAGGCCACGTTCTTGTATGAAGCCGCGTGTCTCTCCCAAGATGCACATGGATGAAAAGGCGCTCATCAATGAGCAACAGCAGCCCAGTTTCCGCGACGGTTCGGCTGAAGCGAGCCTTAGCTGCCGCCTGTTTGGCGATCTGCGCGATTGCTTCGCCCGCCCTGGCGACGGACGCCGCGGAAGGTTACGTGGTTGGCGTGATGCCAATGCGCAACGGCGTGGTGATCTTCTCTCACACCGGCGTGCGTACGGGAACGCCCCCAGCCTGCCACGGCCCGGGTTATGGCTGGTCGCTAAACGCGGGCACAGTAGCCGGCCAAGCGCAACTCTCGGCCCTATTGAGTGCTCAAGCCCAGCACAAGAAGATCGTGATAGTCGGCATGGGAAGTTGCGCGGACTGGCCCGACACCGAAGCCATCAACTACTTCCGTATTGTGGACTAGGACGAATTCACATTCAGCGCAGCCATAGCAGGATGGCGGAGACGAGAGGGTCGCATGGTCGGCGCATGGGCGGAGTCTATGGCGGCGTCATAGCAACGACCGCCAACCGACATGAGAATGATCTGGCCCAGGCCAAGACGGTGCGCCTGAGGGCAAGATCGCGTTGCTGCTGGCGAACTAAATCCTGAGACCGTACCTTAACGCTGCCCCTTAGAACATATAGAACGAATTGATTTCACAAGTGGTCGTTTCATAATAGACGCCCATCTTCCGGCCCGTGGCGCGGGCGGTAAGCACCATCGAAAAGAAGCGATCTTTGTCTTGAATGGTCGCGCTCGTCGAGAACGACAGGCGTCCGTCCAGGCACGAGCTTCCCGTAAAAAAGGCCATGACCGTGTTTGGGACATAGTTCTGAAGACGCCACGTCGCCGGATCACTTTGCACCAATCCTTCGGCGGCGGCTGCGGGCGTCGCAACCAGCACTGTGGACGCGAGCGCGGCGAGGACGATTTTCATTAGAGTTCTCCAACAAAACGGTCAGGGAGCCATAATGAGCCCCACTTGCAAATCCTGGGTAATATTTACGAAATAACGCAAGAGCCGCATCGGGCGGAACGCACGGCTGGACCTTCGCGGAAGAAAGCCCGTCAGTCGGCGATATAGATATAGCTGACGCTTTCTGTGTCGCCCGCCACATCGCAGGCGCCTTTACCCGCAACGACCACGGACTTGCCGCTGGCGTTGGCCGACATCAGCAGGGCCAACATCGACTGCCCCGCCGGCGTGGTCGCATTGAACGCCCAGCGGCCGGGGAACGAGGCGCCGCACGCTGGCTGAGCGTTCCGAGTCCCGCGTTGCCAGAAGTACACCACCCCGGTGTCCGTGGTCGTGATCTGATACACGGTTCCCGCCTGGGCGAGCGACGCGTGCGCCGTCGACACGCTCGCCAGAGCGGACGCAATCGTAATGAGGAACAGCAGCTTCTTGGCCAACTGTATTTCCTTTCGTCCACCTCGGAGATGACCGCCCAGACGCTCTGCTGGGACGCAAGCGCAAGGCGTGGCGAGCCATAAAATCTCGGCGCCCTTAATCCTGTAAACGTCGCCTAAATACTGCTCATGCAGAGCTTGACCTTATGATCATGCTGCACGTCAAGAGGCGTGACGGAGATATTCGGCCGTTCAACACGACTGTGGGTCCGGGCGCGTCACTCCCAGGCCCAACGATCCAGATTTCAGTTCAGCGCCGCTTGCCCCAACTCAGTCACGCCCGACAGGAGTCCGGCCATCATCAGGCCGATCAGGCCGCCTAGCAGGACGATCAACGCCGGCCCAAGCAACCGGGCCGCCGCCTCGATATCGCGCACCGCGGCGTCCTCCTCCAGCTTGCCCGAGCGCCGTAGCATGCGGCCCAGAGCGCCCGTAGATTCCCCCACCGACACCAGCCGCACGATGGTCGGTGGAAAGTTCTTCACGCCCAGCAGGGCCTGCGAAAGCGATACACCTTGGCGCACCTGCTGCAATACGACCTGCAGGCGGCTCCTGGCCAGGTCCGAGCGCACGCCGCGGTTGGCCAATCTCAGGGCTTCGCTCATGGGCGCCCCGGCGCTCAGCATCACGCCCAGTGAGATCGCGAAGCCGCCGAACGCCAGGGCGCAGCTGGTGCGCCGCCAGGGTCCAGTGAGCCACAACCGGTCGAGGGGCCCGCGCAACAGGCCGGCTCGTCCGAGACCCGCCACCAGGACGGCCGCAACGCCCAGACCCCCGGCCAGCACCACGCCCTGCTCGCGCAGCAGGCGGCTGGCCGCCAGCAGGCCCGACAGGATCGGCGCGCTCGCCTCGCCGCCCTCGCTGACCAGCGGCTCCAGCGACGGCACGACCGCCAGCAAGATCACGCCCGCCGCCGCCAGGGTGCTGATCAGGACGAACAACGGATAGGCCAGGGCGGCGATCAGTTGCTGGCGCAGCTTGATGGCGGCCTCGAGCATCTCGCCGGCCCTGCGCAGCGCTTGGGGCAGGTCGCCGGCCGCCTCGCCCGCCGCCACCAGGGCGGCCACGAAGGCGTGGCGTGGCGCCAGCGTGCGGGCGAAGGCCGTATCCAGCGCCTCACCGGCGCTGATGTCCTGCAGCAATCGGCGACAGGCGTTGGCGACGCGCGAGCCTTGAGCGCGTGACAATAGCACGTTCAGCGCCGTACGCATGTCCGCGCCAGCGCTCAGGAGATCCGCCAGGCTGAGCAGGATCTCGGCGCTTTCGCGATCCTGAAGACCCTGGCCGCTGCCGCCGGCCCGGCTTCGCGCTGGCCGCAGCTTCAGCGGCGACAGGCCCTGCCGACGCAAGCGTTCGAAAGCGGCCTGTTCGCTGGGCGCCGGAACCTGGCCTCGGACACGCTTGCCGTCGGCCCCGCGCGCGACATAGGCGAAGTTTTGACCATCAGTCATGGACCGCGCCCATCACTTCCTCCAGCGTGGTATCGCCGCGCAGGGCCTTGTCCAGACCGTCGGCCGCCATGCTGGCCAAGCCCTGCGCATGGGCCAGGCGCGCGATCTCGGCGCCTGGCTGGCGATCGGCGACAGCCCTGAGCAGGACATCATTGGTCAGGAAGGCTTCGGCGATCGGCACGCGACCGCGAAAGCCGACGCCTTTGCACGCCGGGCAGCCCTGGGCGCGGAAGGTGCGCATGGGCGCCGGCAGGCCCCGGTCGACGACAAAGGCCAACTCCGCCTCGGTCGGCGCCCCGGCCTGCCGACAGTGGGGGCACAGCCGCCGGACCAGTCGCTGGGCCACCGCACCTCGAAACGCCGCCGCCAACTGGTAGGGCTCCACGCCCATGTCCAGCAGGCGCGGCACCACCGCCAGGGCGTCGTTGGCGTGGATCGAGGCCAGCACCAGGTGGCCGGTCATGGCAGCCTGGATGGCCACGGCCGCAGTTTCTGGATCGCGGATTTCACCGACCAGGATGACATCGGGGTCCTGGCGCAGGAACGAACGCAGAGCCGCGGCGAAGGTCAGGCCCAACTGGGGCGCGACCTGGGTCTGGGAGACGTGATCGAAGTGATATTCGACCGGGTCCTCGACGCTGAGCACCTTCTTGGGTGAGCCGGTGAACGTTTCTAGCAGAGCATAGAGCGTCGTGGTCTTGCCGCTGCCGGTGGGGCCGGTGATCAGGAAAATCCCGTGCGGCGCGCGTCCCGCCTTGCGAAGCACCTGGGTGACGGCCCCGGCCAATCCCAGGCCGTCCAGGTCGAGCGGCACCGCGCTGCGGTCGAGAATTCGCAGCACCGCGCCCTCACCGAACACCGTCGGGGCGGTGGCGACGCGAACATCGACCGACTTGCCGCCGATCACGAAGGAAGTGCGGCCATCCTGCGGCAGGCGACGCTCGCCGAGATTGAGGTTGGCGATCACCTTGATCCGAGACACCGCCGGCGCGGCCAGATCGGCGTCTACCACCCGATGGTCCAGCATCCGGCCATCGACCCTCAGGCGCACGCGAAGATCGTGGCGTCGCGGCTCAAAATGGATGTCGGAGGCTCCCAGAGCAATCGCCGCCTCGAAGGCCTCGGCCACCAGACGCGCACCGCCGCCTTCGACCGCGCCGTCGGATACCTGGTCGATCTCGCGGGCCAGGCGGCGCTCGTCGATTGCTTCAGCCGGCGCAGCCGTTTCGGCGCCGTAGCGGTCATCGAAGGCGCGGCGCCACTCACCCGGCCGCGCGGCCAGGACGCTGACTGGCCGGTTGGTGGCGAAGACCAGGCCGGCTAGCGCCTCGTCATCAAGCGGATCGCAGGCGGCGCAGGCCAGGACCGATCCGGTCTCGTCGAGCGGCAGCAGGCGAGCGCGGCGAAGGAAATCGGCGGTGACGCCCAGGTCAGCGATCTCGACGACGGCCGGACGTAGGCGCGGCTCCCAGATCTCGCAGCCCGTCGCCTGGGCGTACGCCTCGGCCAAATCCTCGTCCGACAGCACGCCCAATTGGTTGAGCACCTGCTCGACCGGCTGACCGGTGCGCAAGGCGACAAGCTCGGCGCGGGCGATGGCGGCCCCTTCGACCAGGCCGCGCTCGATCAAGGCCTCCACCAGGCGCGCGCGCGCAGCCGGCCGCGATGGTCTGCCCACGGCCGTCATGGCGCCATATCTCCCAAGAGGCCGGCCTGCAACGCCAGTCCGACCGACCAGCCGCTGGCCGCCAGGATCGGGCCAAAAGCGATCCTGCCATCGGCCGGCCTAAACAGACGCACTTGCGCCAGGCCGATCAATCCGGCCAGCGCCAGGGCCCAGGGGGTCGTCGCCCCTAGCCACAGGGCCAAGGCGGCGGCCAGTTTGACGTCCCCCAGGCCAAGGCCTGGATCGCCCCGCCGGGCCGCGAAGCTCCGGCGCAGCAGGAGGAGGATCGCGCCGGTCAGGGCGGCCGCCGCAAGTCCGGCCAGCAAGGCCGTCGGAGCTCGCACCAGCGCCAGGCCAAAGCCCAAAACGGCGGTCAGAACGCTCGCCAGGTCCGGCAGCCGGCGACTGGCGACATCGGCGGCGCCGGCGGCGATCAACACCAGGCCCAGAGCGGCGACGCCCAAGGCCGGCCCGATGGGCAACAGCGCCACGCTGGCCACGGCCAGGGTCGCACCGAGCGTTTCGCCGACGAAATGTCCCGGATGGATGGGAGCCCGGCAATGGGCGCAGGCCCCACCCAATCGGACATACGACAGGATCGGAATCGTGGCGCCAAACCCGAGCGGCGCCGCGCAGGCGTCACAGCGCGAGCGCCCGCTCAGCGCCTGCTCGCCGCGAACCCACCGCAGACCGGCCGTGGCGGCGAAACTGCCGATGACCGCCCCCAGCGGCAGCGCGGCGATGAACGCGCCAAAGTTCATTTGGGCGCGACCAGATCGCGCTTTGTGCCCGTGCCGCCGGCCTTGCGGTCGGAGCCGAAGCTGACGACCTCGAAGCCCTGGTCGTCGACAACCCGATAATGGATTGCGCCGGCCCAAGGATCCTTCAGGGCGCTGGCTGATTTGAGATAGGGGCCGGTCCATCCCTCGACGTCGGCGGGCTCGTCAACCAGCGCGCCGAGGCCTTCTTCGGCGGTCGGATAGCGCCCGACGTCTGAGCGAAACATCTCCACTGCGGCGGCGACCGACTCCAATTGAAGTTGGGCCGATTTGACGCGCGCCCGACCCAGCTGGCCCATGAGGCTGGGGGTCAGCACCGCGGCGATCAGGCCGATGATGGCGATGACCACGAGCATCTCGGTCAAGGTGTAGCCCGCATCCCGTCCGGACCGCCCACGCCGGCCGAAGCCTCGATGATCTTGTCGCATGTCACGCCCTTCCCTGCGGATCGCCCGAAGCGCCGCCATATCATCGCGCTGGGGCTTTGCGCCCGCCCGATCAATCTCACAATCCGCTCGTCCGTCCAGCCGTCCTGCGTGTTGGCCCGCACCCGCCAGATCTGCCCTACCCGGGCGCCGCCGGGGTCTTGGTCAGGTTCGTGCGTCGCGGCCAATCTGAGAACCTCAGATGCGCCCCACGGCGAAATAGCGCTGGTCGCACAGACCCGCCAGGCGTCCCCACCGTCGGCGGTTTCAATCTCGTTCGGGCTCGCGCTGGCCGCCGCCAACCCCGCCAGTCGTAGCCGCGCCGCGCTAGGGTCGCTCGCGCCCAAGGCCGTCAACGCCTTGTCATCGAGCCCTCCCGCCGCGGCCAGAGCCAGCTTGGGCGCCTCGGGCTCGGCTAACAGGCTGACACCTTGCGGATCCAGCCCGTCGACGCTCCAGGCCAATCGCCCTGAACGAGAGCTGCCGAGCAGCCGGGCCACCGCGAGAACATGCGCCCCAGAAAGCGCGTACTCGGCCTGGCTGCGCCGATAGTCGGCTCGCGCCAGCTTTAGGATCGCAATACCGCGCGCCACCAGGGCCGCCGCCAGGATGGCGATCGCCAGGCTGACGGTCAGGGCCGCGGCCGTGGCGTAGCCGGCGTCCCCGTGCTCCTTAGTGCGGCAGCAGGCCACGGCTCTCGATCTCGCGCATGTCGGCCAGCAGGTCGCGCGTCATCAGGCCGGAGGCGGCCGGATCGCGCATGATCCTGACGGTCAACAAAACCACCAACTCGGTGCGCGCGCCCTCCTTGGACTTGGACTTGAAGAGATTGCCCAGCAGCTTGACGTCCTTGAGGCCTGGAACGCCGCTATCGGAATCGCTGCGGCGATGACTGATCAAACCGCCCAGGGCGACGACCGCGCCGTCCTGCAGGACCAGGGTGCTGGAAAGCTTGCGCTGCTGGATGGTCGGGGAGTCGATGCCGGAGGTGACGGTCTTGGCCACCCCGCTGACCTCCTGGGCGATGTCGACCACCACCTTGTCGTCGCCACTGATGCGCGGCGTCACCTCGAGGATCACCCCGGTGTCGCGGTATTCCACCGTGTTGACGATGGCCGGCGAGGAGGTGGTGGTGTCCGTGGCCGTCTGTGTGACGATCGGCACCTGGTCGCCGATCTGCAAACGCGCCTTGTGGTTATCCAGGGTGATCAGCTTGGGCGCGGAGACCACGTCGATCGCCGTGCGCGAGCCCAGGGCGTTGATGGCCGCGTCGATGTCGCCGCCCAGATAGGTGATCGAAAAGCCTGGAAATTTGGGGCCGATCACGCCGTTGTCGGTGTAGACCGAATTGCCCCCGAGCTTGCCGTTGCCGCTCACCGCCGACCAGTCCACGCCGAACCGAAAATCATTGGTCAGGCTGACCTCGATGATCGAAGCTTCGATCATCACCTGGCTGGGCGGACGATCAATCTCCGCCAGGGTTTGTTGCAGGCTCATCCAGCGCGCGGCCGGCGCGCGGATGATCAGGGTGTTGCTGTCGCGGTCCACGCCGATGCGCACACCGTCTTCGAGTTTCTGCTCGCTCTGACCTTCGGAGCCGCCCTCGCCGCCGCTGGACGTCGCGCCATCGTCCTTGGTCACCGGGACGGCGTCGGTCCGGGATGTCTCGCGGCCGGACTGACGGTCGTTATATCCTCCCCCGCCTTGGCCGGTCGACAGGACCTGGGAGAGAGTGGCGGCCAGAGATCCGGCGGAGGCGCTACGCGGGCGGTAGACGTAGAGTTGGGTAGAAAGATCGCGCGAAGGGGTATCGAGCCGGACGATCCAACCGGCGACCTCGTTCATCGCCGTTTCGGTTCGCGCGGAGACGATCAAGCCGTTCAGCCGGCTGAGAGGCGAAACGGATACGCCCTGGACCCCGGCCGTCGACAGGATTTTGGCCAGGTCCGCCGACACCGTGCTGGCCGCAGCCTGGTGCAGGTCGAACCAGCGGATGCGCGCGCCTTCAAAGACGTTGCGATCCAGGATCTTGATGGTTTCGAGCAACGACTGCAGCTCCGAGCCCGATCCGCCCAGCACGATCAAGCCGAGCTTGTCGTTGGAATAGAGCACCGCCTTGGAACCGGTCATAGCCTCCAGCGCCTTGGCCACTTCGGTAGGCGTCGAGAATGACAGCGGAACGGCCACGACGTCGTAGCCGCCTCGCCGCCCTCCACTGATCGCGCCGGGATCGCGTAGCGCGGCTGATGAGCGCGCCTTGTCGCGCGGCGCCAGCACCAGGCTGTCGCCCTGGCGCAGCAGGGCCACATCATTGACCGCCAAGGCCGCCTCGAAGGCTTCAAGCAGTTGAGCCCGGGTCAACCGCCGATCGATCCGGAACGACACCTTGCCAGTCACGCCAGGATCGACGGTGTAGGGCACGCCCAAGGCGTTACCGAGAATCTCCTCGGCCACCTGGGCGATATCGGCGTCGCGAAAAGCGAAGGTGAAGGACTCAGGACGCTCGGCCTGCGGCGGCGGAGCCGGAGCAGCGGCAAGGACCGGTCCTGGCGACGCAAGAGACAAGCAGGCCCCGCTGAGGGCCAGGCAAAGTACGCGTTTGGGCGTCATGGAAAACTTTATGGAAGACACGGGTTCAGCCACCCAAGCCAGGCGCGCTGGCGGGCGGCGGGGGCGATCTGAAGCCGGGCGGGGGTATGTCGCTGGGCGGGGACGCCGACGTCGGATTCGCCGGACCAGGCCCCGTCGCCTCGCCGATCCGCAAGGTGCGCCCCCCCAGTGGCAGGTCGAGCGTTGCGCGACCGGAACCGACATCGCTCAACACCACCCCGTCGCGGCTTTCGCCCCGCGCCAGCCAGACGGGCGGCTTGCCATCGATGGCCACCAGGGCGGCGGCCCGCCCGGGCATGCGCGATATTCCCAGCACGCTCACGGCTGGATCGCGCACGGCGTTGAGGCCGCTCGACAGCGGGAACAACGGCTGGCCCAGCAGCAACGGCGCGCCGCCGTTCGGCGTGGGTCTCCCGTCGGACGACCGCAAGCTCGCCAGGCGCGCCTCGACGGGCGCCAGCACGTCCTGGCGCCCTGCCGCCAGCCATGCGGTCGCGCCTAGAACAAGACCGGTCGCGGCGCAGATCGGGATCAGAGGCGTGCGGAGGTCGAGCAATAGAAATGTCCAGAAAACGAAAGGGAAACGGCGGAGGTCTTGGAGACCAGGTCGACGGAATCGGCGAACAGGGTCGGGCGCGCGGTCTCCAGCTCGCGCAGCACGGCCATGGCGTCCTCGTAGGGGCCGACGGTCTCGAAGCGGAAGTTGACGGCCAGCAGGCTGTCGCCGATCGGCGTCGAGGGTTCGAATGCGATCGACGCCAGCTTGGCCTGGCCCAGCGCCGCGCGAAGCCTCTGCTCGACCGCGCCGGCGCCGAGACCGACGCCTTCACGACAGATCGCGCCGCGCGGGTAGTTCTGGCCGCCATCGCCGGCGCCGCGTTGCAGGATTTCGATGCGGTCGACCTTGCGCTCCACCTCGGCCAGTCGCGCGGCGCGATCGTCCGGCCGCGCCAAGGCGGACAGGCCGGTGGCGGCGACAATGGCCGCGGCCCCACCGATCGTCGCGGCCGCGACCGCCAGGCCGGGGCCGTTGGCCCGCCTCCCGCTCATCGTCCCGCCTCCTCGGCTTCGATCCGCCACACGGCCGCTCCTTCGCGGGTCACCGTCCGGTGGGCATCGGCGAACGGCGAGACTTCGCCGCGAGCCTCCACGCGGCTGACGCCATGATCCCAGCGCCAAGCCTGGATACGCGCGTCGGGCGCACGCGCCGCCATGGCCCAGGCCAGATCCGCCAGCGGCCCGGCGACCGTCTCGCCCGGCGAGGCCGCCACCAAGGCGGCAGATTGTCGCCGAACCGACTGGGCCGCCTCCGCCCGCTGCAGCTTCACCGCCGCGTCGTGCTCCAAGGCCGCCAGCTGTTCCTCGCCCTGAGTGCGGGCCAATAGGGCGCCGGCGACCGAGACGAACAGCAGGGCGGCGACGACCGCCGCCCCCGCCCCTACCAGCAGCGATCGCCTCGCCCGCCGGGCCAAGACTTCGGGCGGTTCGAACGCCACCAGTACGGACTGCCCCTCGACTTCGACCCGGGTCTCGAAACGCTCTCTGATCTCGGAGATACGCACATAGCAGGCGGCGAACCGCGCAGCCTGGGCCGGACGCCACGGCGCCAGACGCTTGAGCCGTAGATGCACCTGGTCGATCGGCAACGGGGCCTCGTGACGCGCGGCCAGTTGGGCCGCTCGCGCCTGCTCCCAGGGCCAACCGGCAGGCGCGTGCACCGCTCGGGCAAAAACGCGAGGCTGGATGACGTCGGCGCCCCCGTCACGGACGACCTCGTCATAGGAGAGCTCGCCGATCACAAGATCGTCGGGCTCAACCAATCGCAGGTCCAAGGGAGTTCTCATCGGCTTACAGCCCGGCAGGCGCCGACGATGGCGTCGAACTGACAGTCACGGGGTTCGCGCGGCCAGACCCGCGCCACGGCCAAGGGCGCCTTGTTCGCCGTGGCCAGCACGATCGCCTGCGGCGTGAGGGACTTGGCTTCGCCTTCATCACGAGTGGGGCGAGGCCAGACGGCGACTTGGCCAAGGCTGTCGCTATAGCCGAACCTCAGGCGCGGCTGGCGCAGGCGAAGCCGCCGCTCCGCCCCCGAACGCCCCTGCAGGATCAGCACCGTACGCGCCTTGTCGGCCTCCAACCGCGCAAAGCAGGTCGTCGAGCCACAGGCAGCTGAAACCTGCCGGTCATTGCCGTTTAGGGTCGCGAGATCCTGTTCGGCCAGCCAGAGACCCAGGGCGCGGTCTGCGGCGCGCTCCTCAACCAAGCGGATCGAAACGCGATGGGCCGCCAGTTGCTGGCGAGCAATCAGGCTGGTGACCAGACCAAGACCGCCCACCGCCATGCCCAGGATGGCCAGCGCCGCCAGCATCTCGGCCAAGGTATAGCCGTCGTCGGTCATCCGGCGGTCTCGGGCGAGCAGATGTCCACCGTGGCGATGCGATAGGTTCGGCCGCCGGCCTTGACCGAGGCGACACGCGTGCAAGGCGTCGCGAGGCGCGCCGGCGCGGCGCCCGAGACATGGGCCTCCACCCGCCAGTCCAGACCCCTTTCGCGACCACTCCAGACGCCAGTCTGGCCCGCCGTGCTTTCCAGGCGCTCGCGCAGCAGCATTTCGGCGTCGCGGGTTTGGCCGGCCGCGCGGCTGGCCCGTGCGCCGACCTGCGCGGCCATCAGAGACAGGGCCAAGCTCGAAGACAGGATCGTCACGGCGACAAGCGCATCGACGGCCGCAAAGCCGCCCTGGTCCCCGCATGGACCTGGTTCCTGACGCATACCGCCCCACTCCGCGCCTCAGCGCGCCTACCCCGGAAGCAAGGCTTCCATGTCCTTGATATCACGCCACGCAGGCAGATGAACAGTCGGTGTCTCCTTAGTTGTAGGGACAGATGGACCCAGGGCCCGCGGATCGCTACCGTTGGACGCACGCCCCTCCGAGAGCCGAACAAGTCGCCCGCGCCGCACCATGTCAGGATTGAGTTCCCGCACGCCTGACGAAGACAAGGTCAGCGCCACCGCCGCGCTCGCCGCCCTGGGCGGCCACGCTCTGATCATCTTAGCCGTATTGTTGTTGGGCGGACGGACCCACACTGTCGCCGTCGGCTCCGGGGTCGTCGGCGTCACCCTGGTGAGCGAGGCGCCCGGCGGAACCGCGACCTCGCCAACAGCCTCGCCGGCCGCGACATCCGCCGCCCCCGATCTCTCGGGGCGGCCATCTGCTTCCGATGCTTTGGCGGGCGAAGGTCTCGATCATCTGCTCGCCCTCCAAGCCGCCACGCCGCCGTCGGCATCGGCCGCCGCCCCCTCGTCGCCGTCGACAGCCGGTCACCCGGCTTCCGGCGGCCCGTCCGGCGCGACCCGTGTCGCCGCCGGTCGTGGGGGCGCCTCCGGCTCAAGCCAAGCGGACCAGGGACTGGCCCCAGGCGAAGGCGCTGAGGGTATCGACCTGTACGCCGCTGCCTCGCTGCCCATTGTAGGCCAGCGCCCCGCCTCGCCCCCCGCAGGCGACCTCTGGAACCGAGTGGCGCCCTGCTGGCGCGCGGCCGCCCCGCGCAAGGCGGTCCTGATGGTCGAGATTGGCAGCGACGGCGGCCTGGCCACGCCGCCCCAGGCGGTTCGCAAGATCTCCGCCCCTGCCGATCCCCAGACCTTGCTGGCCGAACGCGCCGCCGTCCGCGCCCTTCAGGCCTGCGCCCCCTATGCCGGTCTTGCCGCCCGAAGGTGGAGAGTGGCGTTTCCCTAGAACATCGTATGGAAACGAGGGAACCGGCTTGCCACAAGACCGTGCGAGACGAGAATTGGGGCAAGTTGGGCGGGCCCCATGTCGTTGGAGGTTAGAGATGACCCTGTTTGAAGTTTGCATTGTCAACTTTGCGAGACGGTCGCAGGAGGTGAGATTTCTCCGTTTCAGGCAAGCTCTCTTGTGACCAAGAGCGTTCGTCGTTGGCTTAACCTTAAGCCGAGGAAACCTGATGACAGACTCGAAGCCCGTGACGCCTCTGGAGCCGTTCCTGATGCGCTATCCGACGGATCGACTGGGCGAACCGACCATCCACGGCCGCTATTGCGAGGTTCATCAGGTCTGGCTGGTCGTGGTTGACGGCGTCGAACAGCCCATCATTAAGACGGATCGTGCCAACTCCGAGATTCAGACCAAAACCAAGGTTCAGGTCGAGGACGATGACGACGATTGGGGTCTGTCTTTAGAGCTCGCCACCAAGACTCGGGTTCGCGTCGAGGAGGATGACGAGGAGATCCACGGCCTTGGTCTTTTGGAGATCGCCACCAAAACTTTCGCCCAGATAGAGAGGGACGACGAGGAGGACATCCAGGGCTTGGAGGGCCGTTCGGCGCTCGACTTTGCCGCGTGATCCTAGTCGTCACCAACAGGCGCGACCTAACGAGTGACTTTGTCGTCCTGGAGCTTCAGCGACGCGGGCTTGCGCATTTCCGCTTGAACACCGAAGATCTTCCGAGCGCACGTATCCGTTTTTGGCGGCGGGACGCTGGAGTGGTCGCTGGAGGCCGGCCACCGGGCACTCGACGGCCGCGACGTGCGCGCCGTCTATTTCCGCCGGCCGGGATCGCCAATACCGGATCCAGACGTGCATGGCGGCCGGCGCGACTATTGCGCGGCCGAGTGGAGCGCCCTGCTCAAGAGCCTCTATACTCGGCTGGACGGGCGATGGCTGAATGCGCCATGGGCGATCTTGCGTGCCGAGGATAAACCTCATCAACTTCACCGCGCCGCTGTGCTCGGCTTTGACATTCCACCGACCGTTATCACCAACGACTTGCCAACGGCGCTCAAGCTGGCGCGCCAAGCTGCCTCGATTGTCAAACCGCTCCGCAAAGCATTGATCGAAGGGGCGAGGGAGCAAGTGGTCTTTACGAGTCGCTGGGATACGACCGCACCCGTGGATCCCCGCGCCATGGCGGCCGCGCCGATCATTGTACAGCACAAGATTCCCAAGTTGGCGGATGTTCGCGTGACGGTCGTCGGCGATCAAGTGTTCCCCGTCGCGATCGACTCCCAAGTTGCGGTAGACACCCAGGTCGATTGGCGACGTGGCGCGGATCCGACCCGACGCTTCACGCTCATCACACACTCCTCTCCAGCTCCGAAAAGCTAGCATGGGTGTCCACTGAAACGAGGGAGGATCACGATCAGCTTCGAGGAGCTACATGAGATAGATGATCGCCGCTCAGGTGGTGAGGAAACGTTGGGCGGAGGCCCGGGACTTGAAGCCTGCACCTTGCGCTCTCGTCGCCGGATCGGCAGACGCGAGTTTTCGGCTCGGTTGTGTTCGCGCAATCGACCGGGACGATCGAGATCAATCAACTCCAGTTCCTTCAGCGCGGCGGTGTAGGAACCGAGGCCGTCGGTCGTGATCGAAACCGGATCAGCGGGCTGGTGGCGCAGCAGGCGTCTCAAGAGTTTCAGCGCAGCGTTCGTATCGCGCCGGCGCTTCGGCACGAGGTCAAGCACCTCGCCCTCGTCATCAACGGCGCGCCAGAGATACGTCCGACGCCCGCCAACCGAACAGACCATCTCGTCCACGTGGAAGACGAACTTACTGGGCCCCGTTTCCATACTTTTCGGCATTCTCTCGAGGAATGCAACGCAAGTTCTGACGATTTATCGCCTCTGGGTTGATTGTCGCGGGCCGCCTCCGTAGGGTCGAGCTTAGTTGACTTGTGCTGGGGGTGAATCGCCATGATGTCTGGCTTGCTTCGAATGTTGTCATTCATGGCGGTCTTGGCCATGGCGGCGGTCTCCGCCGCGACAACGCCAGCCTTCGCGCAGCAGGCGGACACGGTCCAGGTCCCCGTGATCGACGTCCAGCCCGATAGGAACGGCGTCGATGTCGCCTCGGGCGCCTTTATCGCCAAGTCGCCCTTCTCGATGCGCGCCCCGGGGGCGAGCCGGCTGGACGTCGAGCATCTGTTCAATGGCCGGAACGGGTCCTTCAGCCTCAACATCTATGTCTGGGACAGCACCTACGCTCCGATCGGGGTCAATCCCGATGATCGCGAGATCTCGGTCAGCGTTGGCGGAATATCGCTTCTGTTCCGCTGCCAGGGCTTTGGCGATTGCACCCAGGTGGCGAAGGCCGATGGATCGAGGCTGACCCGGTCGGTGGACGAAAACTATACCTTCCGCGGCCGGGACGGCGTCGAGATCGTCTTCTACCAGATGATCAAGCAGATCATCTCACCCTGTAGCGACGACGATTGCAACAATGCGGGGTTCAGCGGCGTCGCGCCGGCGCAGGTCGTCAGATATCCCAATGGCGAGACGCTGACCTTCTCATCGACGGCAAC
The DNA here is from genome assembly GCF_001426985.1 of Caulobacter sp. Root1472. Taxonomy (NCBI): domain Bacteria; kingdom Pseudomonadati; phylum Pseudomonadota; class Alphaproteobacteria; order Caulobacterales; family Caulobacteraceae; genus Caulobacter; species Caulobacter sp. Root1472. The sequence continues at coordinate 17,402 of NZ_LMFX01000029.1, forward strand.
TGGAGAGTCCGTTGACGGAACCTACAGCGCTACGTCGACCGTATCGAGCAATCTGGGCTACAGTCTCGCGATCTCCGAACCTTGGACCGCTGGCTGGCCGATACCCACGACGCCCGGCATCATGTGGACACGGTTCGCGCCGGGCTACGCCAGCGCGACGTTCAGGCTGTTCAAGCAGAGCACGTTCATCCGCAGCCTGAAGACGACCCAGACCGGATTGTTCAATGCTCCTGGGGCGTTGGTGACCGTGACCCAGAAGGACGATCTCAACCGCACGTTCCTGATGGAGTTCAAGTCGAAGCCGCCGCCGACCACCATCCACTGCAACGTAACGGACTACACGATTTCCACTGTGTCTCGGGTGGTGTCTCCAGGCGGCGTGCAGAGCACGATCACTGCCGATCCGACGTTCGACGCAGCGACTGGCAGTTGGCATGTGGGGGCGGTCACGCGGGGCGGCGTGACCTGGAACTACAGCTATAACTACGCCGCGAGCACGCCGCGCGAGATCACGGCGTCGACGCCGACCGGAGGGACGAGATTCAGCCGTAGCCTGCCAACGCAGAACCCCTTCCTGCAGCCGTACAGTGGTTGCGGCGGTTCGTTGTCGTCGGGCGACATCACGCTTCAGCGCGACGAGCTGTCGAAGGAGACGACCTTTCAGTACAACGCGATGCATTCGCCGACCCAGGGTCTGTATCCGGAGGACAACGGCTACATCTATACGCGGGACGGGCGTGACAACGTCACGGCGGTGACGGAGGTGGTCAAGCCGGGGCAAGGCTCCAACCGGATGGTTTACCAGGCGGACTATGACGTCAACTGCGCCAATCCCGTCACCTGCAACAAGCCCAATTGGGTGCGTGACGCGAACAATAATCAGACGGACTTCACCTACGATTCGGTGCACGGCGGGGTCTTGACGGAAACGCTCCCGGCGGACGCGAACAATGTGCGGCCGCAAAAACGCTACACTTACGCTTCGTACAACACCGGCGGCGGTACGATTTATCGCCTGAGCCAGATCTCGCAATGCATGACGGCGGCCAGCTGCACCGGTACGGCCGACGAGGTCGTGGTGTCGAAGGCGTACTGGAACGCGACCTTCCTGCCCGAAAGCGAAACCATCCAGTCGAATGGAACGTCCGCCACGACAAGCTACGTCTATAATGACGCGGGGCTGCTGATTCAGGTGACCAGCCCAACCGGGGGAACCACGCACTACGTCCATGACGCCGCCGGGCGTTTGACCGGCGAAATCAGCCCAGACCCAGGCACGGGCGCGCGGTTGGCTATGCGGGTCGCCTATGACGATGACGACCGTGTGCTGCTTGAAGAGAAGGGCACGGTGATTGGCACGACGGCCAGCGCCCTGGCCAGCCTGACAGTGCAGGAGGCAATCGCCAACAGCTACGATTCCACCGGCCGCAAGATCAGGACCGCCCGGTCGTCCAACGGGACGACTTTTCAACTAACGCAGTTCAGCTATGACGCGTCCGATCGCCTCGAATGCACGGCGGTGCGAATGAACCCAGCCGCCTTCTCCAGCTTGCCGGCGTCGGCTTGCTCCCTCGGGGTGGAAGGCAGCAACGGACCGGACCGGATCACACGTAACGTCTACAGCCTCGCCGGCCAGGTGACACAGGTGCGGCGCGGCGTGGGTACGCCGCTGGAGCAGGCCTATGCGACATACACCTATTCGGACAACGGCAAGCAAACCGCCGTGACGGACGCCAACGGCAACAAGACGTCGATGGCCTATGATGGGTTCGACCGGCTGGCCGCCTGGAACTTCCCGTCGCCGTCAACGCCGGGCCAGGTCAGCGCGACCGACTACGAGGCCTATGGCCATGATGCGAACGGCAATCGTATCAGCCTGAAGAAGCGTGACGGCCGCACCATTACCTATGGCTACGACGCACTGAGCCGGATGACCTCCAAGATCATCCCGGACGGCTCGGGCCTGCCGGCCTGGGCGACGCGGGATGTCCATTACGGTTACGACCTGCGCGGCCTGCAGACCTTCGCCCGCTTCGACGGCCCCTCGGGCGAGGGGGTGGTCAGCGCCTATGATGGGTTAGGCCGCCTGACTTCGTCGACCACCAATATGGGCGGGGTCATCCGCACCCTTAGCCATCTGTACAACGCCAGCGGCGTCCGGACCCGGATGACCTATCCCGACGGTCAGTTCATCACCTACAACCGCGACAGCCTGAACCGCGTCTACTACACTAGCCTCAATGATGTGACGCCGGGCTTCTATCCACAGTACGACGCGTTCGGTCGATCGAGCGTGCTGTCGCGCTGGAACGCCGTGATCGCGAACTGGAACGCGCCGACGACCTATGGCTACGACGGCGTGTCTCGCCTGACGTCCTTGGCGCATGATGTCGGCGGGACCGGTTACGACGTCACCTCGACCTTCGACTATAATCCGGCCAACCAGATGCTCAACCGAACCTTGAGCAACAGCGCGTATGATTTCACCGGCTCGATCGCCAGTCGCGGCTATTCGGTCAACGGACTAAACCAGTATATGTCCGTCGGCCCGGCCAGTTACACCTATGACGCCAATGGCAATCTGACCTCGGACGGTTCAGGGACCTACGTCTATGACGTGGAAAATCGCCTGATCAATGGTCCTAACGGCGCCACACTGGTCTGGGACCCGCTCGGCCGGCTGTTCCAGAGCTCCAGCAACAGCACCGCCGCCACCCGCTACCTCTACGACGGAGACCAGTTGACCGCCGAGTACGACGCGGCGGGCAATCTGGCGCGCCGCTATGTCCACGCCGATGGCGCCGACGATCCCTTGATCTGGTATGAGGGCGCCTCGACCGCGTCTCCAAGGTACCTCTACACGAACCATCAAGGCTCGATCGTCGCGATCGCCGACGCCGCCGGCGCCGTGAGTAACGTCAACACTTACGACGAATACGGCATCCCCGCCGCCGCGAACGTCGGGCGCTTCCAATACACCGGCCAGGCTTGGCTGCCCGAGCTAGGCATGTACCACTACAAGGCCCGCATCTACTCGCCGACTCTTGGCCGATTCCTCCAAACCGATCCCATCGGCTACGACGATGGGCTCAACTGGTACGCCTATGTTGGCAACGATCCGCTGAACCGGAGCGACCCGACGGGGACGCAGGTCGCGCAGGCGGCGCGGGCCGGCGCGGTGCTGGGATGCGTTGTGACATCCGAAGTCGGATGTGGCGGCGGAGCGCTTGTCGGCGGGGGTATAGGCGCCGCGGTTGGCCTGTGCGCGATGTCCAAAACCTGCCACGACGCCGCTGCGGCCGGCTTGGTTGTCGGCATGCGCGGAGTCATCACCTCTGCGTGTGTGCTGAATGGCATGTGCGCCAGCTCTGTCGTCGGAAATCTAATACATCGCAATGAAGAAGCTGGGCGTCCATCTGACGGCCTGCCCGTTCAGGACGGGGCGACCGTGGAGCGACCGGGCAAAGGGGCCACCGACCAGGTTTCCGGAAAACCCGGGGGCTTCGCCGAGGCCAACGAGGATTTTGACGCAAGCGTGGATCCCGATACGGTGAAAGATCGCGGAGACGGAATGCGGACCGGGCAGACGCCGAACGGTGCAAATATTACCGTGAGGCCGGACAGTGACGACGGTCGCCCGACCGTTGAGGTTACGCGCGGAAATGGCAGGAATCGCAATACAGACAAGTTCCGATATGGCGATAAGCAGCATTACTAGTGGGGGTTAGTTTTACAATGTCGACATTTTATCTGAACTCTTTTGTGTTTTCGGATGGAAAATGCGTAATTACATTGGAAAATACGCAGAAGGGAATTGAAAGAATAGAATTCACCTTCGTGAGGTCGTTCTTTTTTTACAAGGAGAGTGACTTTTTTGAAGAGATTTCCCGGTATGAAAAGGAGAGAATAGTTTCTGATGATGGGAAAACTTCGAGCGCATTTAGAATAAAAAAAAATCAAATATCAGAATTGGTCTTGAGAAGCCGTCTATCGGAAGATCCACCGATGTTTTTTGGCGTCTGGACGCCTGATGAATGTTTTGAGGTGGTCTGTTTTGAATATCCGAACATCGAATATGAGTCGTTTGGATTGGGATGATGCGTGTAGCGACCGGATGAGAATTCACCCCCGTGCCAGTTAGGCATGTCACCCTTCCAGCGTGGTGTCTGGAGGCCAGGGATGGCGGTTCGGAATCATGAGCGACAAGGAACGGGCGCGGCAGGAGGTGCTGCGAGTCCGTCACGATCCAAGGCGAACGGTTTTGTCGTCCGCATGTGCCGGTGATGGCGGATACCGGCTTGCAGCGAACTGTAGTCGGTCTACGTAGCGAGTTGGGCTCTGAGTTCATCCAGGGTCGGTAGCTTCTTCCCTCTGTGAAGCATGCGATGGCAATTGGCGCAGACGAGAGGACGGCTCTAAGTTGGAAAGCGCGGCGAGGGGACGGCGCTAAGTTTTGTCCCTGAATTGCGCGATTTGGCCGCTCTCCAAAATTCAACAGTTTAGCCGACCACTTTCAACCTGCGCCAACACCCCAAGCGTCTCGGCGGTTGGCTTGAGAGCATCGTCAAGGCCTTCTCGCGGGGCGATCCAGCAATGTCGAGCGTAAGGGTCCTTCAAAGCTAAATCGCTCTAAGCTATACCGCGAGCACACCCTACGAGGCTCTCATGTCCAGGCTCCGCTCGATCTTGATCACCGCCTTGATGCTGGCGGCCGCCGCCGAAACGCCGGCTCACGCCGCCGCGGTGTCGGTGAACGCCACGCGCGTGACGCTAATCGAACCCAGCTATATGCCAGACTCCGTGGCCTTCTGGATCGACAAGCCCGTCGGGGCCTGCCCGGCGAGCACGTTTCTGAGGTGGTATGCGCGAGGCCCTGACGCGGTCGCCAAAACCGCCAATGTGAACGCGATATATTCTCTGCTCGTCACGGCCTTGGCGAGCGGCAAGACCCTGAACGTGAGCGTCGACGACAGCAATTGCAGCGTCGCCGTCGTCCAGATCAACAATAACTAGCAGCGAAACCGGGCCACCACCATCATGACGGCCGCGTCCCGGCCGTAGCGTCGCGGATCACCGCGCCGCCCGTCTGATGGACGGGCTTGGTCGTCGAGGCCTGATTGCGGGTCGCCTTCCAGACTGTGTCCAAGGCGTAGCCTCCGACCGCCCCGCCGGCCAAGGCGGTCTGCGGTTGCGGATAGACCGCGTCGGCTGCGGGCGATGCGGCTGAGAGCGATCTTGAGGACGAGTTCGTCGATAATGTCAGGGTCCTAGCCGTCGAACCAGTCGGCTGTCTCGGCATGGTGAGGGTGCTTGGGATCGGCGAGGATTTCGAGAGCGCCGTAGAATGCCGCCGCAGTCTTCCGGCGGGGCCCCGCGCTCATCCGCGATGTAGCGCGGATACTCACCGTCCGGGTTGCCTGGGCGGATGTCGGTGAGGGTGACCTGGTGCTCCCAGCTCTAGCGCAGGCGCTGTCCGGATCGGCTCATCGCAGAGCCTTGGTTGGATTGTCGGGTTTCGAGGCGCGGCGGCGGCGTTGCATCCCATGATTGAAGTGTGTGACAAGCTTAGCAATATGACCCGACGGAACGGCTGGGGGATAGGCCTTTGATGAATTGTCTGAATGCTTGCGATGCGCGAGGCTCTAAGCGTGCCGAAATCCGTCTGGGCGGAGGAGACCGTAGCTCGAAGCCAGAGCGCGGCACGTTCCAGAGAGGAGGACGGCTGGGGCTCATGCTTGCCGCCCTTTGCTTGACTGCAGCACTGCCCTCCATGGCGCACGCCAATGATCTGTTGGTGATCCCGGACGCCTCCGTCGTGAAATACCTGGTCACTCCAGACGGCTATGTTTACCTGCGCAATCTGAACGAGGTGGATCCAACCTGGGCCGGCTGTTGCACCAACTTTTGGATGAACACCACCACCGACGGTGGCCGGACCCAGTTCGCGGCGTTTCTATCGGCTCGGGTCAGCCGCCAGAGAATCGTCATCTACGCCTCATCCAAGACCGGCTCGCCCAATCAGGCCCTACTTCACGTCGGCGATTTCTGAGCACGGCGAGACCATCCGGAAACCTCGTTCCAGAGCCGCAAGGACCCGGGCCAGCTTTTTGCGCCGATGATCCTCCGTCCCTATTCCAGGTACATGCCCACGAAATCAAAACGCGCGACCTGGACGGAGCAAGAAACGCTGTCGGCGCTGAACCGAAGCGTCACGTTGCGTCCTGTGGCTTGGGCGCTCATGGCCGCCGCCAGCGCGCCTTCACGATTGGGATCGTTCGCAGAGAGCGCCGCGGCAGGCCCGCTCTGGAGGAAAATCCACACCGAGCCGCTGTCCCCGATCCAGATACGCTGAACCTTGCCGGAACACTCACTATAGGCGAAGGCGGACGCGGGAGCCGCGCAAGCGATCAGGACCGCCAGGATGCCGCGCCGCAAGTGTTTGCCCAATTCCATTGTTGTCCTCGAGGTCTTGGAGGGGGATCGTCCGCCCTCTTTCCGTTTTGAAAGGATGCGCTTTCGTGCAAGCCACCTGGAGTCTGCGAGAGCTTGTTGGGGCGTCGTTTCGCGGCGCTGACCTTGCCTAGTTGGCAAGGAAAACCTGATCGAACGCACTGTATGTCGGCAGGGCGGCGCAGGCTCCCGACGCGGTGGGCCAATTGAAGCTGACCAGGGCGTTGGTCGTCTTGGCGGTCAGCAACAGGGAATAGACGCGGTTGCGGGCGTCGGCGGACCAGTTGGTCGGAACCTGGCACCAGCTCGCACACGTCTTGTTCGTGGTGAAATAGACATTGTCCCCGACTAAGACCAGTTGGCCGATTTTCTCATTGAAGCAGTATTCGGCGTGCGCCGGCTGACAGAAAACGAGGGACGCTAGCACCCCGCTGATGGTCGCCAAAGCACGCATCGTCCTATTCGCCAAGGAGCTGTTCCTTTGAACTCACGATTGGGCGCGCCCGACGCAATAAGAGCGGCTCAGCCATGCTCGTATGATTATTATTGTCGCCGACTCTGTCAGCTAAGGTCGACCAGCCCGCGCGGAATGGAGCTGCCAAGGCAGGGCGGCGAGGCAGGCGAACGCACTCTAGCGAATGGGAAGGACCAGCCCGCCAAGCAGGGGCAACACGACGACCTTCCCGGATGATCCCCCAGTCGAGGTCACCTGCGTGCGGTTGTTGGCCGCGTCATAGGCGTATTCCGTCACACGGCCGTTGGTTGATTGCACCTTCGTCAGGCGTCCCAGCGCGTCGTAGGTGTAGGTCTGGGTTTCAGCCGCGGTCGCCGCGGACGCCCCTCCCAAGAAACACAGCACCGCCAAGCCGACGAAAAACCCCGCACGCGCCATCTGCCATCCCCGTTTCCCGATAGACGAAGTCTAAGCGGGACCGTGGATCAACGCCAGCAATTTACGACTCCGCGATGATGTTTTGAAAGGTGCTCGCCAGGCGTGCTCGACCCAGTGCGACCGCGCCACGATGATCTGCGCAAAACAGAGCGACGCCTCAAGGCCCCTACGGATTGGCGATCAAGGAGATAAAGGTGATCTTCGGCTCTGGTCCGCAGCCGGTTGTTATAGCGGGGTCATAGGTGACGTCGACGTTGAGGTGAGCGGTCAGGGCCGTAATGGTGATGGACAGGATGCTATTGTCCGCGCCGGTGTCGGGAATCCGGAAGTACATCAAGGCGCCGTTGTCGTTGCGCTTAAGCGTGACGGTTCGGCACGCTGGAGCCTCATGCCCCTGGGTCACGACGATCTTGCCTTGCACCGTCGTCGGCGCAGCGAAGGCTTGCGACGCAAATAGAGCCGCGATCGTCTCGATCAGGAACAGAATCTTCGAACTTTTCACCTTGCCTCCACGGCCTTCAGCGGAAGGGCCAACGCTTGATCTCGCTTCCGATCATGGCATGGAAGCTTGAGCACACAAGCAACGAATGCTCCGCTTGACCGTTGCTCAAGCCCCTCGGTCGGCGGCTTAGCCGGACCGCGGGCGCGCGAACATTGCGATGAAGCAGGCCCTGCGCGGGATGATCAACCTGATCGTCTCGCGGTATTCGCTGACCCGGGTGCAGGCCTACCAGTTCTGCTCGCTGGCCGTGGCTTGCGCGTGACCCAGACGGTCAACAGCGAGCAGAGCGTGCACGGCACGCTGGAGAAGGGGGTGCTGTTTTAGGCCCTAGGGCGCGCGCCGACGCACCGACACATAGCCCAGCGACTCGGTGTTGCTGTACTCGGTGCACACCGAAGCTCCAATGATGTCGACAGGTAGATCGGCGGCGAGCGCCGTAATGAGCGTCGACAGAATCGCCCGTCCGCCATCCGTGTTGGTGGGAAGCGAATAGGTTACGGAGGACAGGGCGCAAGCCGGTTTGACGGTCCGCGCGGTGTCAATAAAGACGAGCGCTTTACCGTCTCTGTCCGGCGAAATCTGGGTGATTTTCACATTGATCGCGTCGCCGGCCTGGGCCGGGGCGGCCCAAAGCAGAGGCAGGGCGCAGCAGGCCGCCATTAGGCGCTTCATGGTGGGCTTCATGACACTCTCCGATTGTGGGGCGTTCAGACGATCAGGGTTTGCGGACCACGATGAAGCCTGCAGATTCCGCGCCGGCTGACACGTCGCAGGCGCCGCTGACATCCACGGGCAGGCCGGTCGACAAGGTAGGGAACAGAGCCGACGCCATAACCTGTCCGGCCATCGTATGACATGGCTTGGCCGCGCCTACCGGTGAATGGCGATGAAGTTGACGGATTCCATGCCGGCGTATTCGCAAACGCCGGTTCCGCCGATGTCCAGCGTCAGGCCCGAAGCCATGGCGGTGATCAGGGACGCCAACAGGCCCTGGCCTGCCAGGGTGGTCGAGTTGACGGTCCAGACGATCCCGTTTTCGTTGCAGGCCGGTGCGTTGGTTCGCGACACGCTGACGTAGAAGGCCACCATGCCGTTGGCGTGGGGAATGATGTTGGTGACTTGCACGCCCGACGAGCTGCCGGCGGCGTGGGCCGGCGCACCAAAACTGGCCAGCAGCAGCGACAAGGCCGCGATCCGCGATCCAATCTTCATGTCTTCCCCCGAAAAGTTACGCGGCCAAGCTTGACCTTGACTGAATCGCATAGAGATTGCGGCGGATCAACCTTGGGGAGGGGAAGTTCAACACTTGGCAGTCAAGTAGCCTTCCAGCAGCTCCAGCGCATGCGCCAGCCGCGCGCGTCGCCATTCCGGCTTGCTCATGTCGGTGTTCACCGTCATCGACAGCGAGTAGCCGGCCAGGTGGAACCGGCTCATGGCCGCGATGGTCACGTAGATCTGGGCCCAGTCCAGGCCCTCGCGGAACCGCCCTGCTTCTGGCCGCTTTCGCCCGGAGGCTTGCACATGACACCGGCCACCCGACCGTCGACTTGACGACGCCGTCGCATGCGCCAAGCGCCAGTTCGTGGTCGAGATGCTGGACACCGTGCTGGCCCAACAAGGCGCCTGACGCCGTCGCCACACCGTAGCGCCGCCCCCCCAGGATCGGCTCTCAGCCGCTCCTTAGAGCCCCTGGTTGTCTATCTCTCAGACCATTTCCAACAACGCCGGCCAGCACCCGGCGACGGCTTCGGTTTCCGATCCACCGTGCCGATCGGCCTTCGACGCCCAGAAAGCCCGCCCAGGAGTGGGGCCTCCGGCAAACCCGGGGCGGTTCAAACCCCACTGCCGTGGGTCGAGAAGCAGGTCGTCTGCCTCGATCAATTCGTCTTCAGCGAGTTGTTCAAGCTGCAAGCCGGGCGGCGCAAGCCTTCCGCATCTCATGCAGATTTTCTGGGCCGAACTTCTGCCCGCCTCAACGAGCCGAGTCCAGCGCAAGCTCCGGGACGGGGCGGCGTCAACCTGACAGCACCCGGACGATGCCTGTGTCAGACTCAGTTATATTGACTGATAGTCCTCCACACCTCCACAAGCACACCATTAACAGAAACTTCATAAAGATCTATGGATCTTATTTCTTCGGAACCATTTCGGCAAATAAATCTACTATATTTGCCATTTTTCACCTCAAAAATAAACACATCATCAAATGGAGAAATGTTCGGCGTTATATCGAAATTACCAGCATCTGCGATTTCGTCGGATTCCATGTAAATAGATCTATATATAGCATAAAATGCTTCATTCGGCCCCATGTCCCAAAGTTGTTGGCTGAAATTGTCACCGCACAACCTTGACGCATCGGAAGAAGCGGTTATGAAATCAGTCAACAACGTCTTCTCTTCGAAACAGCCCCATTGAGTGTTTCCGATTACATAGCAAACTTGTCCAGAGACAAACTCTCCATCTCGAACCTCTAGTTTGAGACGGACCGCGAATTTCTTCACATCTCCAATGATGACTTCAGTCATTGGCATCCCGCGCATTAATGGCCCTGATCGTGGCCGGATTTACGGCATTGGAGTTCAGAGTCCCTGAGAAGTGCACGCCACCGGCATTGTCGGAGAAGTATCTATAATACCCGCCAATTCCACGCGCGACCCAGGTGCCCATACCGGCACGAACGCCATTCTGCATATACGCGAAATTGGCATCCAACGGTTCAGGCGTCTTTGCACGATCGACCAGAGGGCTGCGGGGGTCGTGAGCAGGGTTTGCGCGATAGTCGGGACGAATACGCTGCGCCACCGACTCCGGACTGTAAGGATCAGTTTCTACAAAAGGCCGACTTGCTGACCTGCTTGTTGGCCTATTTGCGGATTTCGGTGCGTTCGGATCTGGCTCGGCCTCGGTCTCGGCCGGCAAGCGTGACGGTTGATAGGGGGCTCCTCGCGCCGCCGCCGCAGCTCGACCCAGGTTGGCAAGCTCGGCCGCCTGGGCCTGGTCTTCGCGCTGCTGGTCCCTGATTGGCCTATTGCGGATCTCAAGCTCACGCTCATTTTCGTTTTCTTGCGTTCCAGTGGGATCCGCCTTGTTGAGCGGATCATTCCCCACATAGGCATACCAGTTGAGGCCGTCGTCGTACCCGATGGGGTCGGTTTGGAGAAACCGTCCCAGCGTCGGCGAGTAGATGCGGGCCTTGTAGTAATACATCCCCAGCTCGGACAACCACGCCTGGCCGGTATATTGGAACCGCCCGGCGTTGCCCGCGCCCGGAACGCCGTATTCGTCATAGCTGTTGACCCCGAGCGACGTACCCGCGGCGTCGGCGCGGGCGACGATGCTGCCCTGCCAATCGGTGAATAGATGGCGGCGATCGGCCAGCGATGGGCCCTCGTACCAGACGATCGGATCGTCGACCGCACTGCCATGGACGTAGCGGCGCAGCAGGGCGCCGGCGCCGTCATATTCGGCGACCAGTTCATCGCCGTCATACAGGAACCGGGTGGTCCCGGCGCCGCTCGCGCCGGCCGTCTGATATAGCCGCCCCAGCGGGTCGTAGCTGAGTGTCGCGGTCGTCGCGCCGCTGGCGCTCGTCAGCCGGTTCTCGACGTCATAGATGAAGCTGGTCGAGCCATCCGAGGTCAGATTGCCATTGGCGTCGTAGCCGAAGGTGGCCGGGCCGACGATGCTGTACTGGTTCAGGCCGTTCGTCGTGTAGCCGCGATTGATCGCCCCCGCCCCGTACCAGGCATAGGCGTCATTGCTGCGGCCGTTGGTGATCAGCTGCGACGCCGGATTATAGCCGAAGATCCAGGTCACGTCCGAACCGGCCCAGGCCAGATCATGGCCGAGCGACGTCAGGCGGCCTATCTCGTCGAAGCCATAGGTGGAGACGGCCGCGCCATTGGTGCGCGATGCCGGCAGGGCCAGCGCATTATAGGTGTAGGTCGCCAGCGTGGTCGCATCCGACTCCTTGACCTTGGACATCCGGTTAAGCCCGTCATAGTCGAACGTCACATATTGCGCGTCGGGCCAGGTCAGGCGTTTGCGGTTGCCATAGTCGTCGTAGAGATAGCTCAGGGTCCGCGTCGTGCCCCCCATGGTGTTGGTGCTCGAGGTCAGTTGGCCGAGCGCATTATAGGCGTTGGTGATCCCCTGGCCGCCGGTCGAATAGGTCGCGGTCAGTCGATGGCCCATCAGGTCGTAGGTGTAATCCACGCCGGCCACCGCCGGGCCGCTCTTCTGAGTCACGCGGTTCAGCGCATCATAGCTGTAGCTGATGACATTGTTGTCGCGCTTGCGCAGGCTCGTGCGGTTGCTGGCGAGATCATAGCCATATTGCTCATAATCGCCGGTGTTGACGCTGCCCGCGGTCGCCAGCGCCGTGTCGGGCGTGCTGGCGTCGAACGCGGATGGCCGGGCCGTGCTCGGAAACTGCCACTGGTACAGCCGGTCATATTTGTCATAGACGAACTTGGCGTGATTGCCGTTGCCGTCGATCGCGTCGACCTTTCCCCCAGCGCGCGTATAGGTCCAGGTCGCGTCCGCCGCCTCGATCGGCGTGCCGACTCCTTTGCGAACCTGCAGCAGGTGGCCAGCAGGGTCATAGACATTCTTCGTGATCCGATCGGGCCCGTTGCTGCCTTCCACGCCCAGCGTGCAGGCGGAGGCGGGAAGCGATCCGAAGGCGGCCGGATTCATGCGTAGGGCGACGCACTCCAGGCGCCGCCGAATGTCATAGCTCATCTGCTTGACGCTGACCGGGCTGGCCCCCGTCGCATAGTGGCGTTCGACCGTCGGCAGGCCGGTGGCGGTGCTATATTCGGTGTCGACCCTTTCAATGGGCGTCATCGCCTGCAAGACCGCAAGGGTGGTGTCGGTGACCGTGCCTTTCGCGACGGACTCGACCTGGCCGTCCGCGCCATACACCGTTCGGAACGCCGCCCGGGGCAGCGGGCCCGAACCGTCAGGGTCCCCGCCGATCGACCCGATCTTGCGCCTTTTCAGATCGTAGAAGGTGTAAACGGCGTCGTCGGCGCCGGGCCGGGGTCCATCCTCGACGATGACATTGCCAAAGCGGTCATAGGTAAAATTGACCGTCGTCGCGAGCGAGCCGTCGCCGCGACTGACCGTCTTCGACAAAGGCAGGAGATTGCGGGCGCCGTACGCGCTGCTCGACGGATCGTAGGCGAGGGTCGTCTTCAGCTCGTCGGTCGTCCCGGCGCAGGTCGCCAGGGTCATGGTCTGGCAGGTGGCGGTCGACACCAGCCTCCACACCACAGGCTGGGCCTGCGCCCCCCCCGTGCTGGTCTTCAGATAGGGCGTGAACGGCTGATAGGCGTAGCGGGTCTGGGCCTGCACGCCGTTCACCGCCGGCTTGGTCGCCGTCAGCACGCCGCCGTGATCGGGATCATAGGTGTAGGTGGTGGTGTTGCTGCGCGCGTCGGTGATGCTCGCCGGCTTGTTGCAGGTTTTGGAGTTGGTGCAGGTCGCCGGATAGATCGCCGTGGCGCCGACGATGTCCTCGCTGCCGTTGGAGGCTCCATTGAGCGGCCTGATGGTCGCCGAAGTGATGTTGTTGCGGCTGTCGCGCGCGTAGGTGGTGGTGATTCCGCTCAGCGCTGTGACCGAATTGACCTGATCGTTGAGGTAGGTCTGGGTCGTCCCATGTCCCAATTCGTTTACGTGCAGAAGCACCTGTGAAAAGTTGGGGTTGAACTCAAGCAGCTGTATCCTGCCGTCTACGCTTGGGGGCCTGACCAGCATGCGCCACGCATAAAGGGGCGCCCTCCAATCGCAGCAAGGCGTTTGCAAATAGCTTGTCGTATAGGTCGAGGTCTGCCCGGCGCGCGTGACGCTTGTGACCCGTTTCGCAAGCCACGCTGGCATCTCGCCCGCCCCCCCGGAAGCACCTGACCCCTGCCTCCACACCGTCTCGACCCCTCGCGGGTCGATGAGCTTCATGACGCCGACCGTCCAGCCGTCCGGCCTAGTTTCCGTTCCGAGCCCAGAAAGAGACCAATGGCTCCCCAAGACGTCGAAAATTTTGTTGAACGCAGGGTAGGCGGTCAGGGCGTCGCAATTAGCGGCCGCGGGATCGCAATAGTCGGCTGCGCTGTTGATCATCCGGTATTGCTGGCCGTTCTGGGTCGTCCTGATCATCCAGCCGAGCGAACTCGAAATCGCCCCTCCGTTGACCACCTCTCCGTTGAACGTGATGATTTCGCCGTCCGGCTTGATGATCCTGAGCGCCGCGCCGCCTTGTATCGCACCGTCGGGGCCAAGCACCTTGTTGAACTCGACGATCGTGCCATCGATGTCGGTATAGGTGCACAGACTTGCGCCGCAGGAGAAGCTGCCCCTGCCGCCCTTGTAAGAGACAAAGGCGCCGTTCACCAATTGAAAGCGATTGATGACACCCCCGTATTTGACGTCGAAATGGTCCGCACCCAGCAGATTTGAAAAATTACGTCTAAACGTAAAGTAAGTTATGTAATTATGATAAGAGTATTCGGTATCGTTTGTTTTGGCCGAATCATTCTGCCAGAACAGGTGCAAGCCGCTCTCGGACGTGCCGATGCTCTGATCCATGCCAGGCCAAGTGAGGCCGCCGCCTACCAGATCGACGCCATTCTCATCGATCGCCTTGATGGTCGCCGGGTCTGGAATCGCTTCCGGAGTCTGCGCGAGCGCTGGCGAGGCGAATATCGTCATCGCTGCAAGGAAGACGCCGATCGCCAAAGAGCGGCAAAGACCTGTCAGCCGGCCCTTGCTTGTAGCGAAACCTGAAACCGCGCAGGTGGAAACAGGAGAACCGAACCGACCCGCACGAACAGACCTTCGCATGCACCCACCCATTTCAAGTATTTCCGTTGGGCCGCTGTCGTCGTCCGGAACAGACAAAAACCACCCTGCCCCCATTGCGAAGCTTGGACCGTAAAGCTGTACCTTAAGGGACGCAACCGGCGGGTGAAGGGATAATTCGCTTCGCCTCGGACTGAGGCGCCCTCGACTTAATGGCGCCGCATGCCAGGTACTCACCAACCTCCAACCACGCCGATGTCGGCCTTGGTATTGAGCGCGCCAAGGCCGAGGGGCTCTACCTCTGCCTGGCGGCCAAGATAAAGAGTGGCAGAAACCCAACCTCCGGACGTCGGCAAAAGTCACGTCCGGCTTAAACCCTGCGACCGGGCGATCATATGCGTCACGAGGACTTCCTCGAAAGGCACACCCAGCTGGGCCCCACGTGAGGCCAAGCGTAAAGGCCTCTCAGCCCGTCACTCGTCAATTTCCTAGTGGAAGTGGTGGTGCCGCTTACAGGACTCGAACCTGTGACCCCCTCATTACGAATGAGGTGCTCTACCAGCTGAGCTAAAGCGGCGCGCTTCGTCTCCGGAAGCCCGTGATACGGACACAGGAGACACTGGTGTTCCAGGCACCAAATCACCGACCCAGTGCGAGGAGGGCCTATTTAGCGGCGCGCGGGCCGCTTGCCAAGCGTCGGCGTGAACCGGCGTTGCGGCGAGGCGCTGGACTGCCCGTTTCAGGCTCTGCTGGCGGGGCCGCGTCAAAGCCGCCGGGTCCGATTCCTGGATCGTCCGGAATAGGCATCAGGGCGCCGCCCGCCTCGGCCGCCCGGACGAACGGGGTCGATTCGGCATAGGCCGAAGGCAACTGCGGCAGCTCGCTCATCGTGCGCTCCCGGCGCTCGAAGCGTGGATGGATCAACTCGCCGGTCTCGACATAGCTGACGGTCAGCCGCGCCCAGTCTTCCCTGGCGTAGGCGAAAGCGCGCCCCTCGGGATCGAGATCCGACCAGTCGGGCTCCTGCGGCGCGGCCACGCCCCGAGCGACCCAGGCCCGGGCCTCGTCGGCCTCGCCGTTGGCGTAGGCGACTCTGGCCATCAGGCCGGCTACCCGGGCGGTCAGGGCTTCCTCGGGAAGCAGCCGAGCCGCGGCTCGCGCCGCAATCGGATCGCCGCCGATCAGCGCGCTCTCCACCTTCAGCAGTCGACTTTCCCGGGCCTCGGGCTTCAGGTTCGCCAGAGCGGCCAGGCGAACCGCCCGCAGCTTGGGAGTCTCGCTGGTCTTGAGATCGCGATAGGCTAGCCAAAGCGCCGGGTGCGGCGCCCGCTTCCAGGCGGCCTCGATCAATGCCCCGGCCTTGGCCGTCTTGCCGTCGGCGGCCAGCAGGCGCGCGGCCATCACCACGCCCGGGGCGAACTCGGGCTTGAGCTTGGCGGCCTGGGTCGCGAAGTCCAGCGCCTGGGCCAGGATCTTGGGATCGTCGGAATCCTCCACGCCGGCGGCCGAGGCGGCCAGCAGGGCGGCCCTGGCCCGTTCGGCGATCAGCGGCGGCACGATCTTGCGCTCCAGAGCCCCCTGAACCAAGGCTAGAGCCGCCTGCCAGTCGCCAGCCTCCAGCCGCGCTTCGAGCAGGGCGCGCCAGGCCCAGCGGGCGGTGCGGGCCAGACCATAGGCCGTTTCAGCGTGCCGCAGGGCCAGGGTCTTGTCCCCCTCGGCCACGGCGGTCTGCATCAGGCCCCGCAAGCCCGCCAAGCGCATTTCCGGAAAGCCCAGCATGGCGTTGTAGGCCTGGCGAGCCGCGACATGGTCGCCGGCGGCCTCGGCGGCCTGAGCGGCCAGGACTCGGACCAGGGCCGGGGCGTCCTCGGCCAGTTCGGAGGCCTTCTGGGCCAGGCGCCGGGCTTCGGAGCCGTCACCGGCGGCCGCGGCCAGGAAGCCCCGCGACAGGGCTTCGACACCTTGCTTGCGCTTGGCCTCGATCCGCGCCCTCGCGGCGCGACGCGGCGCCTCGACCACCCACAGCAGGCCGCGCCACAGGATGGTGGCCAGAAGAGCGGTGAACAAAGTCAGCAGGGCGGCGGCGGCGGCCGTCATCTCGACCCGCCATCCCATCCAATCAAGGCTGGCCGCGCCGGGCTCGCCGGTCAGGGCGACCACCGCCACGGCCAGGGCGGCGACCAGGAAGAAGATGATCGCCGCGCGGATCACGGGACCACCGGTTGGGCGGGACCGGCAGGCGCCGGCGCGCTCGGTTGGGGATGGGTCACCTGGATCAGTCCCGCCAGGGCGTCGGCGCGGATGGCGGCGATGTGACGGTCGATCTCGACCCGACGCTCGGCCGCGCCGCGCCAGGGGGCCAGGACGGCCTGGGCAGGTGGCGGCAAGGTCTCGACCGCCGCCAGCGCCCCTTCGATATCGCCTTCGTTCAAAAGTTTCTGCGCCCGCCCCAGCACCGCGTCGGGGGTGGAGCCCTGGGTCGAGCCAACCTGGCGGATCGACACGATGCTCGACAGGGTGTGCCGCAGGCGCGCCAGGAAGTCGGCGTTGCGGCCGGGATCCCGGGCGGCGACCGCGGCGCGCCCGGCCAGGGTCTCGAACTCGTCGGCCAGGCCCGCACGGGTGGGCGCGCCGTCCTGTGCAAGGCGCGCCAGGGCCCGCAGGTCTGGCGACAGGGGCAGCACCCGCTCCAGGCTGGCCAGCTCCTCGGCGAACGGTCTCGCCGTACGGGCGGCGTCGGCCAGGGTGGCGGCGGCCAGGGCGACGCCGGCGGCGTCCAGGGCCCGCTGCTGGCCGGTCTCCAGAACCGCGACTCGGCCTTCCAACTGGGCCACGCCATCGGACCCCGAGGGCGAGAGGACGGCGGCGCTGGGCGTCCTGTAGAGCGGCCGGTCAGCCACCGAGGGCGACGGGGGCGGATCGCCGGCACGCTGGTGAATCTCGGGCGGCGTCTTGGCGCGGGAGAACCAGACCGGACCGAATCGCGCCAGGGCCGCGCCGGCCGCCACGCAGACGATCCCGAAGGCGATCAGCGCCCAGAAGCCCGGCCCCAGCAGGCGGCGACGGCCGTACAGCGCCGGGTCGCGCGGCGCGTCGGAGTCAACGGGATCGGGAGCGAGCGTCATGCGCCATTCGTGCCCCACACGGCCGCGCCGCGCAATGTTCAGCTAGAGCGTGAGCAGCGTCAGCAGCGCGGTTTCATCCGGGTGCGGCGCGGACGTCACGCCCCCCAGCCCCCCGGCCTGCAACAGCCCTTCAAGCGGTCGCGCCACGGCCGCCGACAGGCACAAGGCCCGCAACGCCGGCGCGGGACGTTCCGCAAGACAGCACGACAGCGCCCGCGCCGCGCGCGGCGAATGCAGCAGCACCGCCTCCAGCTGATCGAGCCCGGACAGGGTGGAAGACGAGGGATCGCGCTCGACCGCCTCATAGACCGCCAATCGCCGGGCGTTCAGCCCCGTGGAAACCAGGGGCGTGACCAGGTCGCCCGCCGGCTCCAGCGCCGACGGATGCAGCACCGCGCCATCCAACCGCCCTGCGTGGTCCAGGATCAGGGCCGTCAGGGCTTCGACGTCGCCCGCGGCCGAGGTGACGGACGAGAACCCCGCCTCGCGCGCCGCCCGCGCGGTCCGGTCGCCGACCGCAAACACCGGCCGATCCCGGCCGGCGTCGAGGCGGGCGAAGGCGGCGACGCCGTTGACGCTGGTGAAGGCCAGGGCCGCGACGCCGGCCAGGTCGACGGGTGGAGAAAGATCGCGGACTTCCAGCAAGGGATCGATCAGCGGCGCCAGACCCATGGCCTCCAGGCGGGCGGCGGTGGCCTCCGCGCCCGGCAAGGCCCGGGTGACCCAGATCCGCCGCGCGCCGACCGTCATCGCCTAGTCCGTCAGGATCAGGGCCGGACCGCCCTCGGCGCGGACGGCGCCGCCGAGCTCCAGTCCCAGGGCCCGGGCCTCGTCGGCGGCGTTCGGGCTGGACAGAGTGACCGAGCCCTCGCGGCGGAAGCGCTGGGCGCCGTCGGGAGTCAGGGCCTCGACGATCATCGTCAGCGCCAGGCCGTCCAGCCGGGCATGGGCGCCGACCGCCGTGCGGCACGAACCCTCCAGGGCATAGAGCGCGCCCCTTTCGGCGGCGACCGCCAGGGTGGTCGCCTGGCAGCGCACGGCCTGCAGCCAGGGCCGATCGACGTCCTCGGCGCGGGTCTCGATGACCAGGGCGCCTTGGCCCGGCGCCGGCGGCGCGGCCAGCGGGTCGAGCCAGCTGCGGGTCAGGTGGCCCAGGCCCAGGCGATTGAGGCCCGACTGGGCCAGCAGGATGGCGTCGGCCTCGCCGCGCTCCAGCTTGGCCAGGCGCGTGTCGACATTGCCGCGCAGCATGACGATCTCGAGATCGGGACGCACGTGCAGCGCCTGGGCCTGGCGGCGCAGCGAGGCGGTGCCCAGGCGGGCGCCCTCGGGCAGGTCCTCCAGGCGCTCGGCCACGGGACTGATGAAGGCGTCGCGCGGATCCTCGCGCTCGGGCGTCGCCGCCAGCACCAGGCCGGGCGGCAATTCGGCGGGCATGTCCTTGAGGGAATGCACCGCGCAGTCGATGCGGCCGTCCAGCAGGGCCTCCTCGATCTCCTTGGTGAACAGCCCCTTGCCGCCGATCTCCATCAGCCGGCGATCCTGGATGCGGTCGCCGCTGGTGACGATCGGGACCAACTGGGCGAAGGCGTCGAGATCGTCGCCGGGCGTCCAGCCGAGCGCGGCCGCGATGCGGGCCTGCATCAGGCCGGACTGGGCCAGCGACAGCTTCGAGCCGCGCGCGCCGATGCGGATGGGTTGCCGGGACACGGTGGGGGCGTTACCTGCAGAGCGAATAAGAGCCTTCGCTGCTACAGGAGCGGCGGGACCCCGGCAACCGAATGACGCCCCTTACGGAATCGACGCTCACCATCCTCGGCCTGGAGACCAGCTGCGACGAGACCGCCGCGTCCGTCGTGCGCCGGGCTGCGGACGGCCGTGTCGAGGTGCTGTCGTCGATCGTCGGCACGCAGTTCGAGCAGCACGCCCCGTTCGGCGGCGTGGTGCCGGAGATCGCCGCCCGCGCCCATGTCGAAGCCATCGACGCCGTGGCGGCCCAAGCCATGCGCGCGGCGGGGCTGGATTTCGACGCCCTGGACGGGGTGGCCGCCACCGCCGGCCCGGGCCTGGTGGGCGGGGTGATGGTCGGCCTGGCGTTCGGCAAGGCCGTGGCCGTGGCCCGCGACCTGCCGCTGGTGGCTGTCAACCACCTGGAGGGTCACGCGGTGTCGGCTCGGTTGGGGGCGTCGATCGATTATCCCTTCCTGCTGCTGCTGGTGTCGGGCGGTCACTGCCAACTGCTGGAGGTGGCCGGGGTGGGGGCCTGCACCCGGCTGGGCACCACGATCGACGACGCGGCCGGCGAGGCCTTCGACAAGATCGCCAAGAGCCTGGGCCTGCCCTATCCCGGCGGTCCGGCCTTGGAAAAACTGGCGGCGTCCGGCGACCCGACGAAGTTCGACCTGCCGCGCGCCCTGCTGGGCCGCAAGGACTGCGACTTCTCGTTCTCGGGCCTGAAGACCGCCGCCGCCCGGCTGGCCGAGAAGATTACTGATGACCCGCAGCGCGCCGACCTGGCCGCCGCCGTACAGTTCGCCATCGCCCGCCAGCTGTCCGAACGCACGGACCGGGCCATGAAGCTGTATGCCGCCGCCCACCCGCGCCAGGACCTGCGCTTCGTGGTGGCCGGAGGCGTGGCGGCCAACAGCGCAGTGCGCGCGGCCCTGCAAAGGAACTGCGCCGACAACGGCTTTTCGTTCGACGCCCCGCCCCTGGCCTATTGCACCGACAACGCCGCCATGATCGCCCTGGCCGGGGCCGAGCGGTTGGCGCTGGGAATTTCCGATGATCTGGACGCCGTGGCGCGTCCGCGTTGGCCCCTGGACGAGGCGGCGGCGTTATCCAATCCGAGCAACAGTTTCGGCCGCAAGGGAGCCAAGGCGTGAACTTCAATCATGCGGGCGTCATCGGCGCAGGCGCCTGGGGCACGGCCCTGGCCCAGGTCGCGGCCCGGGCGGGCCTCCAGGTCACTCTGCAGGCCCGCGAGCCCGAGGTCGTCGCCTCGATCGCCGCCGAGCGCGAGAATGCGATGTTCCTGCCCGGGGTGAAGCTGGAGGACGCCGTCACGGCCGCGCCCGGCCTCGACGCCTTGGCGTCCTGCGACCTGATCCTGGCCGTGCCGCCCGCCCAGCACCTGCGCTCGGCCCTCATGGCGTTGAAGCCGCACCTGAAAGCCGGCGCGCCGGTGGTGCTGTGCTCCAAGGGCGTCGAGCAGGGCACGCTGAAACTGATGAGCGACGTCGCCTTCGAGGTGCTGCCCGACGCGCCGATCGCCGTGCTTTCGGGACCCAGCTTCGCCGGAGAGGTGGCGCGCGGCCTGCCGACCGCGGTCACGCTGGCTTGCGAGGACGAGGACCTGGGCCGCCGCATCGGCGAGGCGATCGCCATCCCGACCTTCCGTCCCTACTGGGCCGCCGACGTGATCGGCGCCGAGGCCGGCGCGGCGGTCAAGAACGTCCTGGCCATCGCCTGCGGCATCTCCGAAGGCAAGGGCCTGGGCCGCAGCGCCCACGCCGCCCTGATCACCCGCGGCTTCGCCGAGCTGACCCGCCTGGCCGTGGCGCTCGGCGGCAAGGCCGAGACCCTGGCTGGCCTATGCGGTCTGGGCGACCTGGTCCTGACCTGCTCGAGCCCTCAATCGCGCAACATGAGCGTCGGCCTGGCCCTGGGGGGCGGCCAGACCCTGGAACAGGCCCTGGCCGGCAAGGTCTCGGTGGCCGAGGGCGTCGCCTCCGCGCCTGCCGTCCGCGCCCTGGCCCGCTCGCTGGGGGTCGAAACCCCGATCTGCGAGGCCGTCGCCGCCATCCTGGCCGGCGAGGTCGATGTCGACAGCGCCATCCTGGGCCTGCTGTCGCGGCCTCTGAAGGCCGAGGCCTGACTACGATTGGGGACAGGCGCATGCGCCTGTCCCGTCCGCATCCTGAAAGGAACCGCCCCATGCCGCTCTACGCCATCATCTGCAAGGACAAGCCCGGCGCGCTCGAGACCCGCCTGGCGACTCGCCCTACGCACCTGGACTATCTGAACAACAGCCCGAACCTGAAGCTGGCCGGCGCGCTGCTGGACGACGACGGCAATCCGATCGGCTCGATCATCGTGGTCGAAGCCGAGGACAAGGCCACCGCCCAGGCGCAGGCCGACAACGACCCGTTCACCGCCGCCGGCGTGTTCGAGAGTGTCGAGGTGCATTTCTGGCGACTAGCGATCGGCGGCCTTTGAGCCGAACCGATCCTTCCAACCCCGCCCGACCCGCCGCCGGCGCGATCCTGTGTCCGCTGGACGAGATCGCCTCGCCCGGCGCGCGAGGTTTCCGTTTCCGGGTCGAGGACGCGGTGTTCGCCGGCTTCGTCGTCCGACGGGGCGAGGCCGTGGTCGGCTATGTCGACAGCTGCCCGCACGCCGGCTGGCCCCTGGCCGGGCCAAATGGCCGGTTCCTGACCCGCGAGAACGACTTGATCCTCTGCGCCGGGCATGCGGCCCTGTTCAGGATCGAGGACGGCGCGATGGTCGCTGGCCCCTGCCAGGACGTCGCCCTGACGCCATGGCCGGTGCGTATCCAAGGTTCGGACATCGTCGTCGCCTAGAACCTCGTCTTAACCCGTTCGACCTAGGCTTGCGCCCGACACAAACCGGGAAACCGCGCCATGGCCGACGGGTCCACGACCAATTTCGACGCCGAACTGACCGACGCCCAGGACGCTCGCGGGTTGGGCGCCAAGCTGCGTTCGTTCGCCAAGGTCAACCCGCGGTTCGCCCCCGACCTGGCCCGCACCATGCTGGCCAGGCGCGATCATTCGGTGGTCAACGCCTTCAACGCCCACAGTGAAAAGACCGGCTACGAGTTCACCTCGGGTTGGGCCTCGAACAACATCCCGTTCGTCACCCCGCTGCTGCGCGACTTCGCCGGCAAGCGCGGCGATACGAGCATCCGGTACCTCGAGATCGGGGCCTACGAAGGCCGCAACCTGGCGTTCATGGACTGGCTGATGCCGGACCGCCTGGAGGTGACCGTCATCGACCCCTGGTTCGACGAGGCCCTGAACCCGGAAGAGAAGTACCACGCCGTCGAGCCGCGCTTTCACCGCAACATGGCCCGCACCTCGTTCCGCTCGATGACCGCGCGCAAAGGGTTCTCCACCTACGAACTGCCCAAGATGCTGGCGGCGGGCGAACAGTTCGACCTGATCTATGTCGACGGCAGCCACACGGCCCTGGCCGTGCTGATCGACCTGTGCTTCTGCGCCAGCCTGCTGAGCGTGGGCGGCATGATGGTGCTGGACGACTACTGGCACGACATCAGCGAGATCGGCGGCCCGGGCGTCAAGCAGGCCACCGACCAGTTCTACGGCGCCTTCGGCCGCTATTTCGAGATCACGGCGGTGTACCGTCAGGTGGCCCTGACCAAGATCGCCGAAATCCCGCGGTAGGCTCCACGATTGGGGACAGGCGCATGCGCCTGTCCCCGTTCGAGGTCTAGATCCGCGCTTCCGCCGAAAAGTCCGCCAGATCCTCGATCAGCGACCTGGCCGCCTGAGCCACCAGCGCGCCGCCCTTCTCGGGCGTGGCCTGGGCCGGGTCCGAGCCCATGCGGCCGTCCGCGTAGCGGGCCCGGAAGTCCAGCGCCTCGCGGATCGGGCCGGTCGGGGCGATCTTCGGTTCGTAGGCGGCGGTCTTGACGCTGTCCGGATAGGCCCATTGCGTCACCGCGATCTCGGACGGGGTCGCATGGCTGCCGTGGCCAACCGGGAACTGCTGGTTGGCCAGGCTCATCACGCCCTTCAGGTCCCACCAGTTCTTCAGCTTCAGGGCGAACGGCGCGCGCTCCTGGCGGAAGCTGTACTCGGCGTAGATCTCGGAGAAAGCCGCCTCGATCGAGGCGACGTTGCCGCCGTGGCCGTTCAGGAAATAGATCTTCTCGAAGCCGTGCGCGCCCAGCGATCGCACCCAGTCGCCGATCGCGGCGATGAAGGTCGAGGGCCGCAGGAAGATCGTCCCCGGAAACGCCAGGTGGTGCTGGGCCATGCCGACGTTGAAGGTGGGGGCCACCAGTACGCTGTCCGACAGTTTCGCGGCCTCGTGCGAGATGATTTCCGGGCATAGCCAGTCGGTGCCCAGCAGCCCCGTGGGGCCATGCTGCTCGTTCGAGCCGATCGGCACGACCACCGTCTTCGACGTCCGCAGATAGGCCTCGATCTCGGGCCAGGTCGAAAGGGCGAGCAGCATGGCTGGAAACTCCGCGAGAAATCCTGGGCGGCGTCAGGAAGGGCGCACGCCTACAACTTGGGCACCGCTTTACGCCCATCCTAGGGGCAAGCCGACCCTTTGCGGACAGGAGAACCATCCATGGCGCTGCAGCTCGGCGACATCGTTCCGGACTTCACCCAGGCCTCGACCGAGGGCCCGATCCACTTTCACGACTGGGCGCAGGGCGCGTGGGTGGTGCTGTTCTCGCATCCCAAGGACTACACCCCCGTCTGCACCACTGAACTGGGAACCGTGGCCAAACTGAAGCCCGAATTCGACAAGCGGAACGTCAAGGTGATCGGCCTGTCGGTGGACGGGCTGGAGAACCACGGCGGCTGGGCGGCCGACATCGAGGAAACCCAGGGCGCGAAGTTGAACTTCCCGCTGATCGCCGACACCGACCGCTCGGTGTCCAACCTCTACGGCATGATCCATCCCAACGCCTCGGACACCCTGACCGTGCGCTCGGTGTTCATCATCGACCCCAACAAGAAACTGCGGCTGTCCCTGACCTATCCGGCCTCGACCGGGCGGAACTTCGACGAGATCCTGCGGGTGATCGACAGCCTGCAACTGACCGACGGCCACAAGGTGGCCACCCCGGCCAACTGGACCCAAGGCGGGGACGTGATCATCGTCCCGTCGGTCGACAACGAGACGGCGAAAACGCTGTTCCCGGGCGGCTGGGAAGAGCAGAAGCCATATCTGCGGGTGGTCAAACAGCCGGCCTGATCCGCGAGCCTTGAACGGCGCACGTCAAACGCGTTAGGCGAGGCCTGCGCCGTTCAAAGCCGAGGCCTCCATGACATCGATCCTGCTCGCCCTCGTCCTTGGAGCGGCGACCATGGCGCCAGCAGCCCAGGACCAGGCCGGCAACCGGCTCGAGGCCTTCGCCGCGACGCCGCCGCAAGCGCCCGAAGGTGCGCCGCCGCTGCATTGCACCGCCGACCGCGACTGGTGCGCAGAGATCAGCCGCGACGTCGACCAGAACACCTCGGCGTTGCACGTGTTCGCCGGAACGCCGACCGGCCAGCCGCCGGCCGCGACCCTGGACCTGGGCAGCGACGACAATGACGACCTGGCGCTGTGGCCGTCGATCGTCCGCATCGCCGGACCCGAGTCGGGCGTGATCGTCGGGGTCGAGCGCCATGTCAGCACCAGCTATTCCGGCGGCGGCGGCGCGGCCACCCAGCTCCAGCTGATCCGGGTGCGGGGCGATCACGCCAAGCCGGTGCTGAACGCGCCGGTCTTTGGTTCGCTGCTGATCCGCGCCTGTTTCGGTGAACGTGACTTCTGGCTGCGACGCGGCGCCTGCCACGACGAGTATAATTTCGCCGGCGACCTGACGCTGGATCCGACCACCGCCGTGGGTCCGCCGCGCCTGGTGTTCGCGACCAAGGCCACGACCTTCCCCGCCGGCGCCCTGCGGGCCGGGGACGCCGCGCGTGGCCGGCTGCGGGCCCGCGACCTGATCACCGTCCCCGATCCCGCCTGCAGCTACCGGCGGATCTTTGCCTTCGACCCGGCCTCGGACGCCTACGCGCCCGACAGGCCGCTGCCCGAGTGCGAAGCCTATACCGTGCCCTGAACGATGGGGTGGACGCCCCCCGACGGCATCGATGTGCCAAAGTGGAGGTGTTGAGAACACCACTGCAAAGGAGGCGTCCGTGGAAGAAGTTATCACAATCG
>NZ_LMFX01000030.1:0-42345 GCF_001426985.1 Caulobacter sp. Root1472
ACAGCCGCATCAACAGGCCGGACACACGGAAGCACCTGTACCGACTGCGTCAGAAATCTCGAAAAACCTCTTGCCTCGACTGGGGCGTCCACACACGGGACGTTCTCGCGCATGCAGAGCTTCGCGGCCGAACATCCCGACCAGGCCACGGTGACCCGGGGCCCCGGCTCCTATTCGATCGAGATCCACGGAAACCACCCCGAACTGATGCCGGACATGACCCCGTTTTTCACGGTGATGCTGGTCGGGTGCGCCCTGGCCGTGCTGCTGCTGGCGGCGGCGGTGACCCGGCGGCTGCACGACCGTGGACGGCGCGGCTGGTGGGGCTTGGCGCCCGTGCCGTTCCTGATCATCGGCCTGACCCTGTTCCCGCGCCTTTTCCAGAGCACGCTCAGCGGCCAGACGACGCCCGGGACGCTGGCGATGTTCGGCGTGATGATGGCCAACAACCTGCTCTACCTGGCGTCGTTGGCCCTGCTGGTCGTACTGCTGGCCGGGGCGGGACAGCCTGGCGAGAATCGGTTCGGCCCGCCCCCTCGCTGAAACCCTGGTCGACGACCGCGCAGGCCAGGGTCGCCACGCCGGCGATGATCCTGACCGTTGACGACGCCGAGGCGCGCCCCGCCCTACTTCACGATCCCGTCCACCGTCTGCCGCGTCACGGCGTGGTACAGCGGCCGGGTCCTGGCGTAGAGCCGCTTGGCGATCGGCTGCCCCCAGTCGCCCTGGGCCATCAGGTCCTTGAACAGCGGAGCGACGAACTTGCGGCGGCCCTGGTCGGTCAGGAAGGCCTCCAGCGAGGGAACGGCCGGGGCGTAGCGGTTGGCGACGGCCAGCTCCAGCCAGGCGAAGCGGATCTCGCTGTTGCCCTGGGCCGACAGGCCGAAGGCCTTGTCGAGCGCCGCCAGGCGTTCCGTGGACAGCTGGCGCGGCAGGCTGCCGACGAAGCGCGTGCGCTCGGGCGTGCTCCAGGCCTTCCACTTGGCGGCGGGGGCCGGGCCGCCCTTGGCGTAGGCGGCGGCCAGGGCGTCCACCGCCGGGAAGGCCGCCGACTTGATATGCACCGCGTTGGCCGGCAGGCCGAGGCCGTAGACCCATTGATCGACGCCGATCGCCGCTTCCAGCTTTGGATCGCCCTTGATCAGGTTGGCCCGCAGGTCGGCGACGAAGCCCGCCGTGGTCTGGCTCTGGAAGGCGTGGCGGGCGAAATAGTCCTTGAGGTAGGCGTCCCAGCGGTCGCGGCCGACCGCCTTCTCGATGGTGCGCAGGAAGGTCGCGCCTTTCTCGTAGGCGATGTCGGTCATGCCGTCGTCGGGATCGCGGCCGGTCAGGTCCAGGTGCAGCCGGGTGTCGGCGCCGGTCGGCCCGCCGGCGTCCTTGATCGCCGCCTGCAGGTCGCTCCAGCCCAGGTCGGCCAGCATGTCGGCGCGCGGCTTGCCGTACAGCTTCTCCATGATCCGGTTCTCGAAATAGACCGTGAAGCCCTCGTTCAGCCAGAAGTCCGACCAGGTGGCGTTGTTGACCAGGTTGCCCGACCAGGAGTGGGCCAACTCGTGGGCCACCAGGCTGACCAGCGAGCGGTCGCCGGCGATGATGGTCGGGGTGGCGAAGGTCAGGCGCGG
Source organism: Caulobacter sp. Root1472 (assembly GCF_001426985.1). Lineage (NCBI taxonomy): Bacteria > Pseudomonadati > Pseudomonadota > Alphaproteobacteria > Caulobacterales > Caulobacteraceae > Caulobacter > Caulobacter sp. Root1472. The sequence goes on from NZ_LMFX01000030.1 coordinate 1,623, forward strand.
GTTCTCCATGCCGCCGAACGGGAACGACGGCGGCAGGACCAGCAGGTCGTAGCGGCCCCAGGCGTAGGGGCCGTAGAGGCTCTCGGCCGCCTCGACCATCTTCTCGACGTCGACCAGCTCGTTGGCCGTCTTCTTCATCACCGACGGCTCGGTATAGACGCCGGTCCGCCCGCCCAGGGGCGTGAAGGCGATGTCGCCGACCGCGATGGCGATCAGGTAGGAGGCGACCGGCTTGTCCATCTTGAAGCGATAGAGGCTACCGCCGGCCACCGGGTCGCCTTCGGGCGGGGTCAGGCTTTGGGCGCTCATCACCGCCGTCAGCCCGTCGGGAACCAGGATGTTCGCCGTCCAGGTCTGGCGGATCCCCGGACTGTCCTGAGTGGGGATCCAGGTGCGGTTGAGGATCGCCTCGCCCTGGCTGAACAGGTAGGGCTTCTGCTTGCCCGCCGTCTGAGCCGGGGTCAGCCATTGCAAGGCCGCGCCGCCGGGCGCGCTGTCATAGCTGACGACGATGCGCCGGGCCCCATTCAGTTGCACCGTCAGCGGCGCGCCCAGGATCGGGTCGACCTTGCCCAGAGTCCACGGCAAGGCCACGCCCTTGGCGTCGGTGACGCCGTGGATCACCAGGCCCTTGCTGTCGAGCACCACCTCCGTGGCGTCCGGCGCAGCGGCGATGTCGAGGCTGGCTGAGCCCGTCATCTTCTGACCGGCGAAGTCGGCGGTCAGGTCCAGGTCGATGTGGGTGACGCGCGCCACCAGGGGCTGGGCGTAGGAGTGGATGTCCCGGGCTTCGGGGGCGGCCAGGATCGCGGGGGGCGGCGACGGGGTCTGGGCCAGGACGGGCATCGCGGCTCCGCTGAGCAGGAGCGCCAGCAGGGCGGCGCGGGCCGTGGACTTGAACGAGGGCATGGGAAGCGGGTTCCGTATTCGCAAAGGCGTTGGATCCGTCTTAGCCCTTCGCTCCGCCCTCCCTCAACCGCGGTCGAACCCTACAGATAGTCCAGCAGGCTGGTCCCGCCCGTGTTGACGCCGCCGTCGCTGTTGAACAGCGAGGCCAGCTTGTCGGAGAGGTTCTGCATCTGGACCATCTTGTCGTAGAGCGCCGGGGTCCAGCCGGCCGCCTGGCGCTCCTCGTCGCTCATGGCCGCGTACTGGGTGATCAGGCTCTTGCCGAAGGCCGAGCTATCGCTCCCCTGCGTGCTCTTGTAGGCGCTGGAGACGCTGTCTCGGTTGCGGGCCTTCACCTCGGCCGCCGCCTGGGCCGCCTCGTGCTCGGAGAACTGATCGCCCTTGTTCAGGGCCACCGCCGCCAGGGAGCGGTCGTCGAACTTGGAGAAGTCGATCCGGCCGCTGTCGGGCCCCGTGGCCATGCCGTCCTTGGTCGCCGCGGCGTACTGCTTGTCGAGCACCGAGCGGACGTCGGAAGCGACCTTGCCGATGTCGCGGGTGCGAGGGTTGGCGACCACGCCGCCGACGTCCTTGAGATAGGCCGCGACCGGGTCGCCGTCGATGCCGGTGGGGGCTGCGCCGGGCGTGGCCTGCGCCTGCTTGAGCCCCTCGGTCAAGGCGGCCTTGTCCTTGGCCCATTGCCCCATGGCCTTCTCCTCGGGCCCCGCGGCCTCGAGGTTGGCCAGAGCCGCCTTGTAGAGTCCGGCATAGTCGCCGGTCACGCGCATGGCCGAGGCCGGGGCGGACAAGGCCGAGTCGCGGTTGGCCTTCATCTGCAGCGAGGCGACCACCTGTTCCTCGATCGGGAACTTGCCGCCCTTGTTGCTGGCGATGGCGTAGAGGCTGCGGCGGTCCAGGCCGGAAACGTCGATCGTCGCCTTGCCGTCCTTCAGGGCGCTGGTCGACTTGGCGCCCGCCAGCAGCTTGTCCAGCGCGGTGCGGGCGGAGGCCACGACCTGATCGGTGGTGCGGTTGTCGGTCTGAGCGGCGAGCGCGGCCTGGGCTTGGGCCGACAGGGTGACATTGACGCTGGAGCCGCTGGTCCTGGCGGCGGCGCCCGAGGCGTCGCCCGAGGTCGAGGTCGTCGTGGCGGTCGTCGGAGCCGCGGTGGTGGTCAGATAGGGATTCGCCGCGTAGCCGTTCGTAACGCTGCCGACCATGACGCCCTCGACTGGATCGCCGCGAGATTACGAATCGCGACAGGCCTGAAACACCGGAGCACAAGGCGCGATCAGGGTTAAGGGCGCATTAACCATGATCGCGACCCCGAGCTTGGCCGGGCCAAAGCGCCGGGTTACCCTGCCGGCGTCAGACGCGGCGCGAGCGACGGAATGAAGACGGTATTGCTCGCGACCTTCCAGATCTTGTTTCTGCTGGTCATCGCTTCGCCCGTCCTGTGGGCCCTCGTCATCAAGCCATTGCTGATCGTGGCCGTATCACCCCGGTCCGATGTCCTGCGGATCAAGCGCGACTACGAAGGACGCGGTCGGCGTGTGTTGAACGCAATCCGCCGGGGCACGATCTGGGGTTCCCGGAGCATGCCGAGCTATCGCCGCTACGACATCGAGGTCTTGCGGCACGACGGCCAGGTCGAGACTTTCGAAGTCGGCGTTCAGTTCACGCTGCTATCCGACCCTGACCTGCGAGAGGAGAATCAAGCGCGACGCAGGGCGTTCTTTCAGGGATCCGCCAGCTATTTCGGGCCTGAAGGCTGACGCCGGCGCGCGCCCCCATCCCGGCGCGCCGACCTGGTCGAGGCTGGATGTCGGTGAACTTGGCGACCTCGCCCGGCGTCTCAGGCGCGCGGAGGACCTCCTGCCACGCCCGTCAGCGCGCCGACCACAGGTTTCCGGCCGCCGCCTGCAGGTCGCCCGAGACGCCGCGCTGGGCCAGGGACAGGCCTTCCAGCTCGACCTTGTCGGCCCGGAGCGTGCGGCGATGGATGCTGTAGCCCAGCTGGTAGATCGCCCGGTCGGTCTTGGTCTGGCCGTCCTCGATGAACACGGTCAGCACGCCGACCGGCACGCGGCCGGTCTGGGCCTTGCCCGCATGCTTGCGCAGGCCGCCCTCGATCCAGCCGGCTTCCAGGCGTGGATTGCCAGTGGTCTCGACGCTGTCGCTGCGCAGCGCGGCCGGGAACCAGACCGTCTGGGTCTGGATCACCTGGCCCTCGTTGACGGAGGTCAGGCGCACCCTGGCCCCGCCGTCCTCGCGCTGGCCGGTCATGACAAAGGTCATCTTCCGCGCCGCCGCCTGCGCCTGCGCCTGGCGCTCGCTGGCCGCGGCCGCGCGTTCGCGGTCTTCCCGGACCCGCTCGCGGTGACTGTCCCAGAAGCTGAGGCCGGTGATCACCAGGGCCGCGACCGCCACGATCTCGGCCAGGGTCAGCCAGCGGATCGGCAGGCGCTTGGGGGACGTCTCTTCGGTCATCGGGCCTCCGGTGGATGCGGCAGGCGCCGACGGTAGAGCCAGTGCGCGTCTCCGTGAAGCCGCCTCAGGCCCGCGGCTGGTCCGCCACGAACCGCGAGACCGAATCCCGGAACGCCTGGACGTCCTTGTTCAGTTGGACCAGCTTCTCGACGCTGAGATTGGCGGCGGCGAACAGGGTCTGGCCCAGGCAGGCGCTGCGAGCCCGCATGTCGCGCCCCAGCGGCGTCAGGCTGACCACCACCTGGCGTTCGTCGGCGGGATTGCGCTGACGCGAGACCAGCCGCCCCGCCTCCATGCGCTTGACCAGCGGCGTGACATTGCTGGAGTCCAGGCCCAGGCGCTCGGCGATCGCGCCGACGCTCAGCCCATCGGCCTCCCAGAGGGCGCCAAGCACCAGGTACTGCGGATAGGTGATCTCCAGCGCGTCGAGCAGCGGCTTGTAGGCGCGGTTGATCGCCATGCTGGCTCCGTAGAGCGAGAAGCACAGCTGTTCGTCGAGCGTGGGCACGTAGGCGGGGTCTGACACGGCGTCCTCCTGTCGGCTTGATCTCTTAGAGCGGAAATATATGTCGCGACAGCTTTATCGCTGGACACGGCCCCGTCATTCAGACTAATCCATTTCATGTCGCGACATATAATGTCGCTATCTACAATCCAAGGAACCGCCATGACTCAGGATCTCGCCGCCTCCCCCAGCGCCGGCGCGCTGACCCGCTACTACTTCGTGCGGACCGCCGTCGCGGCCGCCTGGGTCGCCGCGGCCCTCACCGCGGGGGAGAGCCATCCGGCCGCCGCGGCCGTCCTGCTGGTGTTGTATCCGGCCTGGGACGCCCTCGCGAACGCCCGCGACGCCCAGGCCAACGGCGGCTTGCCGGCCAACCCATCCCAGGCGCTGAACCTGGCGGTCAGCGCCGTCACCGCCGTGGCGGTGCTGCTGGCCTTGCGGAGCGGCATGCACGCCGTCCTGGCGGTGTTCGGCGTCTGGGCCGTCCTGGCCGGCCTCCTGCAACTGGCGACCGGCCTGCGCCGGTGGCGGAGCTACGGCGCCCAGTGGGCGATGGTCCTGAGCGGCGTCCAGTCGGCCCTGGCCGGGGCCTTCTTCCTCAAGCAGGCGACGGGGCCCGCGACGCCGTCGATCGCCACCATCGCGCCCTATGCGGCGTTCGGGGCCTTCTATTTCCTGGTTTCGGCGGTCTGGCTGGCGGTCAGGAACCGCCGGGCGTGACCCACGCCCGTCAGGCCTTGGCGGGCCGGCGACGGCGCGGGACGCGGACGACGGCCTCGCCGTCCATCACCAGATCGTCGCCGACCAGGCCTTCACAGCGAAGGGTGACCCGCGCGCTGGCCTCGTCGATGGCCGAGACGGTGACACGCGCCGTCACCACGTCGCCGATCCGCACCGGCCGATGAAAGGCCAGGCTCTGGCTCAGGTAGATCGCGCCGGCCCCCGGCAGGATGGTGCCGACCACCGCCGAGCCGAACGAGGCCGACAGCAGGCCGTGCGCGATCCGGCCGCGATAGGCGGTCTTGGAGGCGAAGGCCTCGTCCATGTGTACGGGATTGAAGTCGTCCGAAGCCTCGGCGAACTGTCCGATGCGCCCTTCGGTGACGGTGACCCGCTTTTCGGCGACCATGCCGACGGCCAGCTCTTCCAGGACGTAGCCGCCGGTGGGGTGAGGTTCGATCATCCCCGGCCGTTAGCCGCGATGCCGCGTCGTGGCCAGCGAAAATGCGCGGGATCCCCAGGGCAAGGCGCCTTGTCGCCCGCGCCCGAAGCCCGCTGACGTCACGCCTGGCTAACGGCGCGGCACGAACCCGTCGTCCGTCAGATCCGTGGCGTCCCAGGTGATTTTCGCTTTCTTACAATGCGCGCCGAGGCCGCGCCGATAGCTTGATCCTCGTCAATCAGACAAGGAACCAGGCCATGAACCGGCGTGAATTTGGCAAGACCATCCTCGCGGCGAGCCTTGTGAGCGGCCTTGTCAGCCAACCCGCACACTCGAAGGAAAGCCCTCCCATGCAACAGCCGACCCCCTTCACGATCGCCTTCCCGGACGAACAGCTGGCCGACCTGAAGTCGCGCCTGCGCCACACCCGCTGGCCCGACGAGCCCGCCGACGCGGCATGGATGTTCGGAACCAACCTCGGCTACATGAAGTCGCTGACCGACTACTGGCTGAACCAATACGACTGGCGCCAGGCTGAAGCGCGCCTGAACGCCCTGCCGAACTACAAGGTCCAGATCGACGGCGTCGACCTGCACTTCGTCCACCGGCCGTCCAGGAAGCCGGACGCCCCCGCGCTGCTTCTGCTGCACGGGTGGCCCGACAGCTTCTACCGCTATCACAAGGTCATCGACGCCCTGGCCGAGGACTTCCACGTCGTCGTGCCGTCCATCCCCGGAACGGGGTTCTCGCAGCGCACGGCGCTCCCGGTCGACAAGATCGCCGACCTCTTCGCTCAGCTCATGGGAGACGTGCTGGGCCACGACCGGTTCATCGCCGCCGGCGGCGACCTGGGCTCGGTCATCGCCATGTCGCTGACCCAGCGCCATCCGGAGAAGGTGACCGGCATCCATGTCACCGACGTCGGCTATCCCGACCACACGACCGACTTCAGCGTTCTCAGCGGGCCCGAGCAGGCCTATGCGGGCGCCATCCAGCAATGGTTCTTCGCCCACGGCGCATTCAATCTGGTGCAGGCGACCAAGCCGCAAAGCCTAGCCTTCGCCATGAACGACTCGCCGGTCGGGCTGGCCGCCTGGATCATGAGCTTCATGGCCGGCATGGGCGTGGGGGACGAGGCGGACGCCCGGTTCGGCCGTGACGAGCTTCTGACCAACATCATGATCTACTGGCTGACGGAGACGGCGGCGTCCTCGTTCCGCCTCTACAACGCCAACGCCATGCAGCCCCCGACCATCAAGGGCAGGAACACCAGGGTTCCGGTGGCGGTGGCCACCGAGGCGCCGATCCCCGGCGGGGTGCGCCTGCCTCGCGAATGGGCGGACCGTCAGACCGCCGGCAACGTCGTGCAGTTCCACGACATGGAAGGCGCGGGCCACTTCGCGGCGTGGGAAGATCCGCAGGTCTACGTCAAGGATCTCAAGAGCTTCGCCCTGTTGCTGTCGTAGCGGGGTCGCGCCGCCGAGCGCCCCCGCGCCCGGCGATCAGATCTTGTGGACCGCGTCGAGATTGGAGGGCAAGGCGCCCATGATCTTCTTGATCGACTTGATCATGTGCGGCTGGTCCGCATAGCCCAGATCGACTGCTACTCCGGCCGGCGCTTCGCCGGCCTTCAGCCGCCGCACGGCTTCCTGCGCGCGGCGGATCAGTTGGAAGCTCTTCTGGGTGATCCCGGTGGTCTGCTTGAAATGCTGCTGCACCGAGCGCGCCGAGGCGGCCTTTGGGGTCTCGCTGAAGGCCCTGGCCACTAGGTCGTTGGAGGCGAGCAGGCCGGCGGCGATCATCGCGTCGACCAGCGGCTCGACGTTCTCGAAGGTCGGCAACGGCAGCTCCACGCCGTCCAGCACGAACGTCTCGCCGCTCACCGGCAGCACCCGGATTTCGGGGCCGACCCGCGGCTCCCTGTCCTGCGCGAGGTAGACGTGGGCGCAGAACGAGATGACGACCGAGCTCTCGCCGTCGCGATACGGAACCTCGACGGGCTCGGTCGCCTGTCCGCTCAGGAACACCATGGATCCGCCGTCCGGCGCGATGCTGCGGATCAGGTCCCACGAGCCGTCCGGCGTCGCCAGATACACCCCGTCGCTGAGGCAGACCGTCTGCCATACCGTATCGATCCATGGGTGCGAGGATCGCCGGCTCGTGTGTTTCTGGACCATGGTCGTCGGCCTGCCGCGGGTTGAGACGACCCATCGTGCTTCAGTTCCGGCGTCGACGGAATGCACCAACGCTTCCGTGCTCCACCTGGCGGATCTCCGCGTGGAGGCTACGGCGCCCCTATTCCGCGTGTCCCGGCCGGCGCGGGGTGGCCCAGGCCTCCGAGACGTCGGCCAGGATCACGTCCAGGCAATCGACGGTGACCTTCAGGTCGCCGCCGCCGGCGAAGGTCAGCAGCACCGCGCCGCCCGGCGCCTCGGCCGGCTCGAAGGCCACCGACAGCAGCTCGACCACCGCGCCCTTGGCGTCGCGACGCAGCTTGCGGGCCTGGACGCCGGTGACGTCGCCCAGTTGCAGAGCCGAGCGGATCCGCTCGCCCTTCTTGCCTTTCTTTTGGCCGCCCGCCTCCCAGCGGAAGCGGTTGCAGGCCAGGGTCAGGGTGCGGGCCGAGGCGTCCCAGCGGATGTCGCCGATCTTGGCCACGGCGTCCTGCAGGGCGGCCGAGATCACGGCCAGGTCGTCGGCGTCCTGGGCCAGCAGCTTCAGAGGTGCGGGATCAGCCATCCAGGTCGCCCTCGCTGTCGCCCTTGATCCGGCGCACCTGGGCCCCGCAGGCGCCCAGCTTCTCTTCCAGCCGCTCGAAGCCGCGGTCCAGGTGGTAGATGCGGCTGACCGTGGTCTCGCCGCGCGCGACCAGGCCGGCGATCACCAGGCTGACCGAGGCGCGCAGGTCGGTGGCCATGACCTCCGCGCCTTCCAGCCGCTCGACGCCGCGCACGCGGGCCTCGCCGCCCGACACCGAGATGTCGGCGCCCAGGCGCCTCAGCTCCGGAGCGTGCATGAAGCGGTTCTCGAAGATGGTCTCGCGGATGTGGCTCTCGCCCTTGGCCGTGGTCATCAGGGCCATGAACTGGGCCTGCAGATCGGTGGCGAAACCGGGATAGGGCTGGGTCTCGACATTGACCGCCTCCAGGCGGTGACCGTTGCGCCTGATCACCACGCCGTCCTCCGTGCGGACGACGCCGCACCCGGCTTCCTCCAGCTTGACCAGCAGGCTGTCGATCAGCTCGGGCCGGGCCCGGGTCAGCTGGACCTCGCCGCCGGCCATGGCCGCGGCCACGGCGTAGGTGCCCATCTCGATCCGGTCGGGGATCACCGAGTGGGTCGCGCCGTGCAGCTTGGCGACGCCGGTGATGGTGATGGTCGGAGTCCCCGCCCCTTCCACCTTGGCGCCCATGGCGTTCAGGCAGATCTGCAGGTCCAGCAGTTCGGGCTCGCAGGCGGCGTTCCTGATCACCGTGACGCCGTCGGCCAGCACGGCGGCCAGCATGGCGTGCTCGGTGGCGCCCACCGAGACGAACGGGAATTCGATCTCCGCCCCCTTCAGGCCGCGCGGGGCCTGGGCGTAGACATAGCCCTCGTGCAGGTCGATCTTGGCGCCCAGGGCTTCCAAGGCCTGCAGGTGCAGGTCCACGGGCCGCGCGCCGATCGTGCAGCCGCCGGGCAGCGACACCTTGGCCTGGCCGGTGCGGGCGATCAGCGGGCCCAGCACGTTGAACGAGGCGCGCATCTGGCGGACCAGGTCGTAAGGCGCGAAGCCGCTGGTGATCTCCGGCGCGTGCAGCACGGTCTCCGAGCCGTCCGGCCCCTCGCGCTCGTCGACCTGCGCGCCCAGGCGCGCCAGCAGCTTGCCCAAAAACCGGGTGTCGGCCAGCCGCGGCATGTTGGTCAGGCGCAGCGGTTGGTCGGTCAACAGGCTGGCCGCCATCAGCTTGATGGCCGAGTTCTTGGCGCCGCTCACCGGGATGATCCCGTTCAGCTGCGCGCCGCCGGTGATGGCGATGCGATCCAAATGAAGTCCCTCGTCGCGCGGCCGGTCGGGGGGTGTCGCCGCGCGGTCACATGTGAAGGGGCGGTTCTACTGGTTGCAAGGGCCCGCGCAAGGGGGGGCGCCGATTCCTCAAGATTCCTCCTCAGCCGGAGGGGGTCTCGTCGTCCGACGCGGGGGATTCCGGCCTGGCCGCGCCCTTGTCGGCCGCGGCAGGCGCGGCCTTCCTGCGGCGAAGATTGGTGCGCAGAGCCTGGGCCAGTCGCGCTTCGCGCTCGGCTTTTTCGTTGTGGGGCTTGGGGTTCCGGCTCATCTTTCCACAGGTGAAAGCGCTGCGACGATCGGTCAAGACGATTTTGTCTTTGCCAACCGCGTTTGGTTCGCTATACGCCCCCTCCTCTTCGCCGCCGTAGCTCAGTGGTAGAGCGCATCCTTGGTAAGGCTGAGGTCGGCAGTTCAATCCTGCCCGGCGGCACCATCGGGACCCAAAGCGACTTGGCTTTGGGTCCCGACCACTTCCTGGACAACTTCCAAACATCGATATCGCCTCGCGTCGAGGTCCCTTTTACGCCCCCGCGCGGTAGGGGCGTGACAGGCGGCGAACTTGGCTCTAGGCTGGCCCCATGATCCTCGGCGCCAGCCAACAGCTGTTTTGGTACTTTAGCTATCCGACGCCTCTGGCGTTGGGAGGGGATCGTTCGGCCTGAATTCAGCGCCGCCGAATGTCTTCACCAGCCGCCAGGGGTCCCCCGGGCGGCTTTTTTGATGGCCGCTCCGGACCCCGCAGATTTCCCGGAGTGACACCATGCCCGCCTCGACCGCCGCTCATCTCGCCCCAAACCCGCTCGCTTCGATCCCCGTCCCCACCGACGACCTGCGGATCCAGAAACTCCAGACCCTCAGTCCGCCCGCCCAGGTGATCGGCGAGGCGCCGGCCACCTCGTCGATCGCCGAGGTCGTCGGCGACGCCCGCCACGCCGTGCACCAGATCCTGCACGGCCGCGACGACCGCCTGGTGGTGGTGATCGGGCCGTGCTCGATCCACGATCCCAAGGCCGCCCTCGACTACGCCCGCCGCCTGGCCGTCGAGCGCGAGCGTCACGCCGGCGAGCTGGAAGTGGTCATGCGGGTCTATTTCGAGAAGCCGCGCACCACGGTGGGCTGGAAAGGGCTGATCAACGATCCCGACCTGGACGGCGGTTTCCGGATCAACGAGGGCCTGCGGCTGGCGCGGCGGGTGCTGCTGGACGTCAGCGCCCAGGGCCTGCCGGCGGCCTGCGAGTTCCTGGACGTCACCACCCCGCAATACATCGCCGACCTGGTGGCCTGGGGCGCGATCGGGGCGCGCACCACCGAAAGCCAGATCCACCGCGAGATGGCCTCGGGCCTCTCCTGCCCGGTCGGCTTCAAGAACGGCACCAACGGCGACGTCAAGGTGGCCATCGACGCGGTGCTGGCCGCCGCCCAGCCGCACCATTTCCTGGCGGTGACCAAGGAAGGCCGCGCCGCCATCGCCACCACCACCGGCAACGCCGACAGCCACGTCGTGCTGCGCGGCGGCAAGACGCCCAACTACGACGCCGCCAGCGTGGCGGCGGTGGCGCAGGCCCTGGTCAAGGCCGGCCTGCCGCCGCGCATCATGGTCGACGCCAGCCATGCCAACAGCGGCAAGAACCACGAGAACCAGCCCGCCGTCGTCGCCGACCTCTGCGCCCAGGTCGCGACCGGAGACGCGCCGATCATGGGGGTGATGATCGAGAGCAACCTCGTCGCCGGCCGCCAGGACATCGTCCCCGGCCGCGCCCTCGCCTACGGCCAGTCGGTCACCGACGCCTGCGTCGACTGGGAGACCTCGGTCCGGATGCTCGACGACCTGGCGGCGGCGGTGCGGGCCGGGCGGCAAGCGGCGAAGGCCTAGGAACTGAGCGGCGGAACGTACTGGCGCGTCCCGCCGCTTGCCTTGGCGCTATTGTCCTACAATTCGTCTGGCCCGTTCCGCGATCCGTGTTACCCATGACTCAACGGCGCGCGGCAGGCGTCGGCCATTGGGGATGACGTCATGCGGAACGGTGTCGGCGCGGGCTTGTTCGCTGCTTTCTGGCTCGCGGGATCGTCGGCCTTGGCCCAGGCGCCGCCCGCCGACATCCCGGTCTCGATCACCGTCGACGCCGGCAAACAGGTCGGCGAGCTGAGGCCGATCTGGCGGTTCTTCGGGGCCGACGAGCCGAACTACGCGACCATGAAGGACGGCCGCAAGCTGCTGGGCCACCTGGGCGCGCTCAAGCCCAAGGCCGTCTATTTCCGCACCCACAACCTGCTGAACACCGGCGACGGAACCCCAGCCCTGAAGTGGGGCAGCACCAACGTCTATACCGAGGACGCCCAGGGGCGGCCGGTCTATGACTGGACCATCCTGGACCATCTGTTCGACACCTACCTGGCCAACGGGGTCCGGCCCTATGTCCAGATTGGCTTCATGCCCCAGGCGCTGTCGACGAGCCCCGAGCCCTACCAGCACGCCTGGCGGCCGGGCTTCGACTACAACCTGATCAGCGGCGGCTGGGGCTATCCGCCCAAGGACTACGACAAGTGGTCCGAGTTGGCCTACCAGTGGGTCCGCCACTGCGTCGAGCGCTACGGCCAGGCCGAGGTCGAGACCTGGTACTTCGAGGTCTGGAACGAACCCAACGGCCCCGCCTACTGGAAAGGCACGCCGCAGGAGTTCCACAAGCTGCACGACTACGCCGTCGCCGGCGTCCGCCGGGCCCTGCCCACCGCCAAGGTCGGCGGCCCGGACGTGGCCGGCAGCGGCGGCCAGTTCATGGAGGACTTCCTCACCCACCTGACCGACGGGACCAACTACGCGACCGGCCAGAAGGGCACGCCGACCGACTTCCTGGCCTTCCACGCCAAGGGCTCGCCGACCTTCGTCGACGGCCACATCCGCATGGGCATCGCCAGCCAGCTGGCCGGCATCGACAAGGGCTTTTCGATGATCGCCGCGCGACCGGCGCTGAAGGACAAGCCGATCGTGATCGGCGAGTCCGATCCGGAAGGCTGCGCCGCCTGCCAGGGCCCCAGCTTCAGCTATCGCAACGGCACGGTCTATTCCAGCTACACCGCCGCCAGCTTCGCCCGAGCGCACGACCTGGCCGCGCGGCGCGGCGTGACCCTGGACGGCGCCCTGACCTGGGCGTTCGAGTTCGAGGACCAGCCCTATTTCGCCGGCTTCCGCCAGCTGTCGAGCAACGGCCTGGACCTGGCGGTGCTGAACGTGTTCCGGATGTTCAGCCTGATGGGCCCCCAGCGGCTGCAGGCGGTCAGTTCAGGCCAGATCCCGCTGGACGAGATCGTCGCCAGCGGCGTGCGCGGACGCCCCGATGTAGGGACCCTGGCCAGCTTGGGCCCCGATCGACTGGCGATCATGGTCTGGAACTATCACGACGACGACGTGCCGGGCCCGGCGGCCGACGTCAGCCTGGTCCTCAAGAACCTGCCCCGCGCCTTCGCCGGCGCCAGGCTGGTCCACTACCGGGTCGACGAGACGCACGGCAATGTCTACGGCGCCTGGCGGCGGATGGGCTCGCCCATGGCCCCCAGCAAGGCCCAGTACGACACCCTTGAGCAGGCCAGCAGCCTGGCCGTGATCGACGGCCCGCAGCCGGTCCGTGGCAAGGACGGCCTGACCCTGAGCTTCCAGCTGCCGCGCCAGGGCGTGTCCCTGCTGGTGCTGGAGCGGCCCAAGCCGCAATAGTCTGGAGACGACCAGCCGCGGCGGCGTTCGCCGCGGCTGTTCCTCCCGCGATCTAGAACTTGTACTGCAGTCCCAGATTCCACTGTCGTCCGGTGTGGGTGTAGACGAACGTGCTGTCGCGGTCGGAATCGATGAACTGGCGATTGAACCGGTCGAGGATGTTCAGCCCCTCCAGCGAGAGCTTGAAGTTCTCGTTGATCTGGTACGAGGCCGCCAGGTCGAAGGTCAGGTTCTTGTCGTAGCCTTCAAGGTCCTGCAGCGGGTTGTTGGCCGGCAGGGCGACGATCGACTTGTCGCGATAGGCCGCCGAGATCCGGGCGCTGAACTTCTCGTCCTCGTAGAACAGCGTGGCGTTGTAGGCGTGCTTGGACAGGCCCACCAGGTCGTTGGTCGTCACGCCGCCCGCCGCCAGGAAGTAGTCGATCTGCGAGTCGACATAGGTGTAGTTGACCAGCGCGCCGGTGTGGCGCAGCAGACCGGGCAGGAACGTGAAGTTCTGCTGGTAGTTGATCTCGAAGCCCTTGAGGGGGCCGCCGGGGGTGTTGACCGGCCGGGTGACGGTGATCGGGGTGTTGTCCGGATCGACGCCCGACGTGCCCAGCAGCGACATCGGCAGGCCCGTCTGGCGGAAGGTCATCTGCTGGGACTGGTTCTGAACATAGGTGGCGATGTCCTTGTAGAAGACGCCGACGCCCAGCAGCGCGCCTGGGGCGAAGTACCATTCCGCGCCGAGGTCGGCCGTCGTGGCGCGGATCGGGTCGAGATCCGGATTGCCCGAGGTGATCGACGGCGTGCCGGTCAGGTTCAGGCTGCCGCCAGGGGTGAGGAAGCCCAGGTCCGGCCGCGAGACCACCTTGGCCCCGGAGAAGCGCAGGACCAGGTTCTCACGGACATCGACGGCGACGTTAAACGACGGCAGGACGTCGTGGTACTTGTTCTCCGCCGTCACCCGCTGCGGCGACAGGCCGATCTGGTAGCCGCGCGACTGCAGCTCGGTCTGGGCGAAGCGGAAGCCGATGTCGCCGCGCACCGGCAGGCCGCCGATCACGGTCTTCAGGTCGGCCTGGAAATAGGCCGAGGCCACCTTCTCGTCGACGCGCCGGATGCCGCCGTAGTTGGGGATCAGGGCGTACATCCCCGTCTCGCTGTAGAGGTTCTGGCTGGCGACGAACTTGTCGTAGTCGATGGTCGCCCAGCTGCTGGGGAACACGCCGTCGTCGATGCCGTGGCCGCCGAAGCCGGACACCACCTTGGTCACCGCCTGCAGTTCGGCCGTGCTCAGGGTCGGGACCAGGAAGTTGTTCGACCGCTGCTTGGCAGAGGTGTCGAACGAGAACTCGTCATAGTGGCCGCCGACCTTGAGCGTCAGGTCGTCGTCATAGGCCCAGGCCAGGTTCACCTCGGCGGTCTTGTAGATGTTGGTGGTGTAGATCTGCTGCAGCCGCACCTCGGCGTTGGGCGCGCCGAAGCTGTAGAGCCCGGCGTTCGTGACGTCGAAATCGTGCTTGATGATCGGCTGGTCGCGGTTGTTGCGGAAGTCGATGGTCATGCCGGCGTTGGGACGCTGGAACATGATCGTCGTCGTCATCGGCTGGTCGTAGTCGGACTTCGAATAGCCGATCAGCCCGGTCACCGTCAGGCGGTCGGTCAGCTCGTGCGTCCCGGCCAGGGTATATTGCTGGAAGACGTTCTCGAATTCGTCGTGCTGGGTGTCGGAGCGGATGTCGACCCCGTCGAAGCGGGCGTAGTCGACGTCATAGACGGTCTGGCCGAGATTGACGCCGGCGGTGTGGCTGGTCCCCGCATTGCGTAGGATCAGTTCGCGCACGGCGGTCTGCGGCTTGCCGTTCTGGCTGATGGCGCGGGCGAACGAGAAGCCCTCCAGCCAGTTCTCCTCGCGCTTGACGTCGTAGTCCGAATAGAGCGCGTCGAAGGAAAGCGAGGTCCGCGACGTCGGCTTCCATTGCAGGGCCAGGGTGGCGCCGGTGCGCTCCTGGTTGTGATGGAAGCGGCCGTAGCGCGGCAGGCGCGGGAAGAACACGGTCGAGCGATTGGCCTGGGCGTAGACCGGGTCGCCAGCCGGCGGCCGGGCCACGCCGGTGGCGCAGTTGGCGGCGTCGGTGCCATTGCCGGTGTTGGTGACCGGGTTCTGCGGCGTGACCCCGACCGGGGTGCAGAAGCCGCCGTCGACCGTGGCCGGGTTCCAGCCGCCCGAGCCCCACTGGTCCTCGAGGAACTTGCGCTTGCTGAAGGCCAGCGAGGCCTGGGCCCCGAACTCGCCCCAGCGGGTGTCCCAACTGTTGCCGACCACGGCGGTGAACTTGGGATCGACGTTCTTGGCCAGGTCGTTGTAGCCGGCCGAGGCGCCCAGCACGAAGGTCAGGCCCTTGTGGTCCAGCGGCTTGGCGGTCTCCAGGTCGACGGTCGCGCCCAACGAGCCCTCGATCACCTCGGCCTGGGCGGTCTTACGTACGGTGATGCCGCTGAACAGCTCCGAAGCGAAGGTGTTGAAGTCGAAGCCCCGGCCCAGGTTGGCGCCGCGGTCGCTGGTGGTGGCGCCGCTGGTCGACTGGGCCTCCATGCCATTGATGCGCACGCGGGTGAAGGTCGGCGGCAGGCCGCGGACGGTGATCGTGCGCCCCTCGCCGGCCACGCGGGTGATCGACACGCCGGGCACCCGCTGAATCGATTCGGCCAGATTGGCGTCGGGGAAGTCGGCGATATCCTCGGCCTTGATGGCGTCGACCACGCCCGAGGACTGGCGCTTGACGTTCAGGGCGCTCTTGAGGCTTTCGCGGAAGCCGGTGACCACCACTTCCTCGACCGTATTGTCCGGCGCGGGAGCGGTCTGGGCGCTGGCGGCGCCGGCGGCCAGGACGCCGGCGAAGGCCAGGGCGAGCGCCGAGCAACCCGTGCTCCAGCGCTGAATGCGACGGTCAGACATCTATCCCTCCTGGTGGAGGCCCGGCCCATGCCTGCCTCTCGCGTTTCCCCAACAGGCCGGTTGATCCGGTCCTGATTACGAAAGAAATCCCACTTACTGGGATGTACTCTCATTTTGTCGATACGATAAATCCGACAGGACGAATTGCAACCGTTTTGAAATATTGATTCAGCCGATGACACGACGAGCGGAGCGGTTGCCGCGCGCTCTGACGCCCGGGATTGCTCCCATGGGCGCTTAACGCTAGCCTTTCACGAAATGGGATTTCGTCTCACTTTTTGAGATAAAGTCGGGCCACCCAGAACGAGCCGACGCGGAGGAAACCTTGGTTACACCACGCATTTTCGCGGCTCGGCTGGCCGCGGCCTGTTCGCTGGCGATCGTCACGTCCGCAACGGCGCCGGTGATCAGCGCGGCCGAATCCCCGGCGCCGGTCACGCCGGTTCCGGCCCGGCCAGCCTCCCTGACCCTGCCGGACATGCCGCTGCACGATCCCTGGATCGTCGCCGACGCCGAGGCCGGGCTTTACCGGCTCTACACGTCCAACATCGCGGCCGTCAGCGGGACCCCAGGCCTGGGGACGATGATGTACGCCAGCCGCGACCTGAAGACCTGGAGTCCGCCCGTCGCGGTGTTCGTCGCCCCGACCAAGGCCTGGTTCAAGGGCGGCGCCTGGGCCCCCGAGGTCCATCCCTGGCGCGGCCGCTGGTGGCTGTTCGCCACCTTCCATGACGAAGCCGCCGCCCTGCCGCCGATCGGCCAGCGCAAGCCGTACCGCCGGGGCACGGTCGTCGCGGTGGCCGACCGTCCCGAGGGCCCGTTCAAGCTGGTGCGCGACGGCGACCCGGTCGCGCCCAAGGCGTTGATGACCCTGGACGGCACGCTCCATGTCGATCCGGCGGGCAAGCCCTGGTTCGTCTACGCCCACGAGTGGCTGCAGACCGCCGACGGCACGATGGAGGCCGTGCCGGTCACCGACGACCTGGCCGCCAAGGGGCCGCCGAGGGTGCTGTTCAAGGCCAGCGACGCGCCGTGGGCCAAGGGCGACAGACGACCGTCCGGCGACACGGTGTTCGTCACCGACGGGCCCGAACTGTTCCGTACGCGCACCGGCGTCCTGCTGATGCTGTGGTCCAGCTACGACGCCAACGGCTATGTCCAGTCACAGGCCCGGTCGAAGAGTGGGACCCTGGCGGGGCCGTGGGAGCAACTTCCGCCGCTGGTGCGCCACGACAGCGGCCACGGCATGCTGTTCCGGCGCTTCGACGGTCAGCTGATGATGATCGTCCACCGGCCGTTCAAGCGCGCCCGTGGCAAGCTCTACGAGATGCGCGACGCGGGCGACCGCCTGGAAATCATCCGCCAGCGGATCGACCTGGATGGCGATCCGGTCGAGCGGATGGCGGGGCCGTAGCGCCCCGGGCGAACCCCAAAAACCGTCAAAGCCTCTTGCCATCCCTGACGCCCAAGGAGCCCGCCATGCCCAAGACCTGCCGCCTGCTGCTGGCCGCATCGGCCCTGGCTCTGCTGGCGACCGCCGCCGACGCCGCGGAACGCCGCGTGACCCCGCTCGCGGACGGCTGGCGTTTCGTCCAGGGCGATCCCGCGGGCGCCGAGACCCCGGGCCTGGACGACTCGCGCTGGGCGACCGTCTCGGTCCCCCACGACTGGGCCATCGCCGGCCCGATCGACATCAAGGCCCGGGCCGGCGGGGCGGGCGGATTTTTCCCGACCGGGATCGCCTGGTACCGCAAGGCGCTGAACGTCAGACCGGCGCCCGGGCGGCGAACGTTCATCGAACTGGACGGGGTGATGGAGCGCAGCGGCGTCTGGATCAACGGCCACCACCTGGGCCATCGGCCCAGCGGCTATGTCGGCCTGCGCTATGACGTCACCGACTTTCTCAAGGCCGACGGCCCCAACGTGCTGACCGTGCGGGCCGACACCAGTTTCGCGCCCTCGTCGCGCTGGTACGCCGGCTCGGGGATCCTCGGGAAGGTCCGGCTGATCGAGACCGGCGATCTGCATGTCGAGCAGGGCGGCCTCTTCGTCAGCACGCCGACGATCGGAAAGGACCGCGCCGTCGCCAGGATCGAAGTCGACGTCGCCAACAGCGGCGCGGTCGACGCCCGAGCGGGCCTGGACATCGTCGTCACCGATCCGGACGGCCAGGTCGTGGCCAGACGGAGCGTTCCGCCGGTCGCCATCGGCGCCAGCCGCACCGAGACCCTGGGCGCGGAGATCGAACTGCCCTCGCCCCGCCTCTGGGACCTGGCCCGTCCGGATCTCTATCAGGCAGCCGTCCGGGTGATCGGCGCCGACGGCCAGGTCAGCGACAGCGACAGCGCGTCGTTCGGCGTCCGCGAAGCCAAGTTCGAGGCGGACACCGGCTTCTGGCTGAACGGCAAGAACGTCAAGCTCAAGGGCGTGGCCCTGCACGCCGACGGCGGCGCGCTCGGCGCGGCCGTGCCGACCGCCGTCTGGCGCCAGCGGTTCACGGCCCTGAAGGCCTTGGGCGTCAACGCCGTCCGCACCGCCCACAACCCACCCTCGCCCGAGTTCCTGGACCTGGCCGACCAGATGGGCCTGGTGGTCATGGACGAGCTGTTCGACCAGTGGAACGTGGCCAAGACGCCGGGCGACTACCACCTGTTCTTCGGCGACTGGCACAAGCGCGACGCCCGCGACATGCTGCGCCGCGACCGCAACCACCCCAGCGTAGTCATCTGGAGCGCCGGCAACGAGATCCACGACACCGCCTATCCGGTCCAGGCCAAGGCGGCGCTGAAGAGCCTGCTGGACGTGATGCACGCCACCGATCCGACGCGGCCGGTGACCATGGGCCTCTTCCGGCCCAACGTGACCGGCGACTACGACAACGGCCTCGCCGACATGCTGGACGTGGTCGGTCAGAACTATCGCGAGAACGAACTGACCGCCGCCCACGAGGCCCGACCGACGCGCAAGATCATCGGGACCGAGAACAGCCACGCCCGCGCCTCGTGGATCGCCGTGCGCGACTACGCCCCCTATGCCGGCATGTTCCTGTGGACCGGGGTCGACTATCTGGGCGAGGCCGACCGCAGCGGCTGGCCCAACATCGACAATCCCGCCGGCCTGCTGGACCGCACCGGCGCCCTGAAGGTCTCCGGCATGCAGCGGGCCGGCTGGTGGGCCGAGCAGCCCGTCATTCACGTGGTGCGCAACGCCGCGCCCGCCGCGCCGCCGCCCTCGAACGATGGCGCGGGTCCCGCCCCTGCCCTGCCCACCATGATCGCCGTCGCCACGCCCCGGCCCAAGATCGACATCGCCGACGACTGGACGCCGACCGACCTGTCGCCGCATCCCGAGACTATCGAGGTCTACAGCAACTGCCCCACCGTGGAGGTGACGCTGAACGGCCATGTGCTGGGCGCCAAGCCCCTGCCTGCCGACGGCTCGCCCCGCCAGTGGGCCGTGACCTTCACGCCGGGCGAGGTCGTGGCGTCGTGCGGCGCCGGGGGCCCACGCGACACGTTGCGCACCGCCGGTCCGCCGGCCCGCCTGGTGCTGTCGACCGACGACAAGGCCGTGGGTTCGGCCTTCGACGACCTGGCCATCGTCCGCGCCGAGGTGGTCGACGCCGAGGGCGTGGTCGTGCCGGGGTCCAGCGCGGCCATCACCTTCGCCGTCCGCGGATCGGGCCGCTTCGTCGCCGCCGACAACGCCGCCTCGACCGACCACACGCCGTTCGCCTCGCCCACCCGCCAGGCCTGGCGCGGAAAGGCCACGGCCTTCGTGCGCGGGTCAGGATCCAGCGGCGCGGTGACGATCCAGGCCAACGCACCGGGCCTGAAGCCCGCCACGCTAGCGCTGCCGATCGCCGCGCCGCGCCCTTGATAGAGTCCCGCCATTTCCCTTCTCCCCCGTCATCCCGGGCCTTGTGCCCGGGACCCCTGGTTCAGTTGAACTGTGAGACGCCAGCGGTTCGCCGGCGAACCGCCTCTTTCTCGCTTGCGACGGACAGAGGGGTCCCGGGCACAAGGCCCGGGATGACGGCGTGAGAGGTGGGAGAATTGGCAACGTTCCATTTTTCGGGACTTGATCTCGCAATATGAAATCCATTGCCTCGACGCGGGACGGCGGATATTTGTGGGATCAATGTAGCGCGACCCAGATCGCCGAGGGAGGCCGGGCCTTGATGTGGCATAGACGCGCGGTCCTGGCCGCCCTCGCCGTCGCCCCGGCCGCGAGTTGGGCGGCGGAGCCGGCGACACCGATGCAGACCTGGGCCTTCGACTTCGGCGACGACAAGGCGGCCCCGGGCCATGTCCGGGTCGCGCGCGACGCCGCTTATGACCCCGTGGTCGGCCACGGCTTCGAACCCTCCTCTGGTCCCGGCCCGTTCCTGTTCTCGCTGGCCGTCCCCGAGGGCGACTATCGGGTGACCGTGGAACTGGGCGGCAAGGCCGCGTCCGACACTACGATCAAGGCCGAGTCCCGCCGGCTGATGGTCGAACGGATCGTCGCCCGGGCGGGCAAGACCGCGACCGTCGAGTTCGTCGTCAACGTCCGCACCGCCGCCCTGAAGGCCCCGCCGACCAACGCCCCCGGCGGGGTGCGGGTGCTGCTCAATCCGCGCGAGGACGGCGCCTACGACTGGGACGATAAGCTGACCTTGGAGTTCTGCGGCCCGGCCCCGGCCGTGCGCCGCCTGCGCGTCGAGCCCGTCACCGTTCCGGTCGTCTACCTGGCCGGCGACTCCACTGTGACCGACCAGCGCTTCGAGCCTGGCGCCAGCTGGGGCCAGATGCTGCCCCGGTTCTTCAAGCCCGACATTAGCGTGGCCAACCACGCGGAGTCCGGCGAGACCCTGAAGTCGTTCCTGTTCGAGCACCGGCTGGATAAGCTGCTCAGCGCGATCAAGCCCGGCGACTGGCTGCTGATCCAGTTCGGCCACAACGACCAGAAGGTCCAGTGGCCCCAGACCTATGTCGAGGCCGCCACCACCTATCGCGACTATCTGAAGGCCTATATCGGCGAGGCCCGGCGGCGCGGAGCCAGGCCCGTCCTGCTGACCTCGATGCACCGCCGCAAGTTCGACGCGGCCGGCAAGATCGTCAACACCCATGGCGACTATCCCGAGGCCGTGCGCGCGGTCGGCCGCGAGACCGGCGTTCCGGTCATCGACCTGCTGGACATGAGCGCGGCGCTGTACGAGGCCCTGGGGCCGGACAACGCCTGGAAGGCCTTCGCCGACGGCGGCAAGGACGCCACCCACCACAACAACTATGGCGCCTATGTGCTGGCCGAATGCGTCGTGAACGGCGTCCGCGCCCAGGTTCCGGACCTGGCCGCACACCTCATCGACGGCCTGCCGCCGTTCGACCCGGCCCATCCGCCCTCGCCCGACAGCTTCGTCCTGGCGCCCAGCGCCGCCCACAGCACGGAGACCCCCCGTGGCAATTGATCTGGCGACCGATCGCCGTTCGCTCCTGGGCCTGAGCGCCCTGGCCCTGGCCGCGCCGAGCCTGGCCCGCGCCCAGGCGTCCGCCGCTTCCTCGACCATCGAGGTCATGAACCTGTGGCCCGGCAAGCCGCCCGGCGGCGAGAAGGTCACGGTCACCGAGCAGGTGATCCTGCGCAAGCCGGGCGGCGATCCCAACGACACGGCCTTCCTGAACGTCACCAAGCCCTGGCTGATGATGCGCCGGCCGGCCAAGCCCAATGGCGCGGCGATCCTGATGATCCCCGGCGGCGGCTATATCCGCGTGGCCGTCAGCAAGGCGGGCGGGCCGATCGACGCCTGGATCGCCGACCAGGGCGTCACCGTCTTCGTCATGGATTACCGCCTGCCGGCCGACGGCTGGGCGGCGGGGCCGGACGTCTCGCTGCAGGACGCCCAGCGCGCCATTCGCCTGATCCGCGCCAACGCCGGCAAATGGGGGCTGGACCCCGAGCGGATCGCCGTCACCGGCTTCTCGGCCGGCGGCCATGTCGCCGCGCGGCTGGCCACCCGCTTCGGCGTCGAGACCTATGCCCCGATCGACGCGGCCGACCGCCTGTCGACCCGGCCGGCGGCGGCGGGCCTGTTCTATCCGGTCATCACCATGACCACGCCCCACGCCCACGGCAGCTCGCTGAAGTCGCTGCTCGGGACCAGTCCGACGGACGCCCAGCGCCTGGCGGTGTCGGCCGAGCACGACATCCCCGCCGACGCCCCGCCGACCTTCATCGCCGCCGCGGCCGACGACAAGGTGGTGGCGATGGAGAACAGCCTGATGATGTTCCAGGCCCTGCGCGCCCGGAAGATCGCCGGCGAACTGCACGTCTTCGAGTCCGGCGGCCATGGCTTCGGCCTGACCGGTCCCGCCGGCGTCGCCATGCCCTGGCCCGCCCTGCTGGACGCCTTCCTGAAGCGGCACGGCCTCTACGCATGAGCCGCGCGCCGCTCGACGTCCGGGCCTTCGGCGCCAAGGGCGACGGCGCGGCCCTGGACACCGACGCGATCAACGCCGCGATCCAGGCGGCTCACGCGGCCGGCGGCGGCGAGGTGGTGCTGCCGGCCGGGCGCTGGCTGTCGTTCTCGACCCGCCTGCTCAGCGGCGTCGTCCTGCGGCTGGACGAAGGCTGCGTGCTGGAAGCCGCCGAGCCGACCCGCCACCCGGGAGCCTACGACCCGCCCGAGCCGAACCCGTTCGACCTCTACCAGGACTTCGGCCACAGCCACTGGCGCAACAGCCTGATCTGGGGCGACGGTGTCGAGGATGTCGCCATCGTCGGCCCGGGGATGATCGACGGGGTCGGCCTGACCCGCGAAGGTCCCGGCTCGCGCTGGACGCGCCAAGCCGGCGAGTTCCCGGTCAGCATGGCGGGCCTTTCCGCCGAAGAGATGGCGATCCTCGTGCCGGATCTCGAAGCCATGGCCGGCCAGGGCAACAAGGCCATCGCCCTGAAGAACGCCCGCCGCGTTCGGCTGGAAGGCTTCACCATCTGGCGCGGCGGCCACTTCGCGGTGCTGGCCACGGGCTGCGATCACCTGATGATCCGAGGCCTGCGGATCGACACCAACCGCGACGGGCTGGACATCGATTGCTGCCGCGACGTGACCATCGCCGACTGCCGGGTCAACACGCCCAATGACGACGCCATCGTGCTGAAGAGCTCGCTGGCCCTGGGCGAAGTCCGGTCCACCGAGCGGGTCGAGATCACCCGCTGCCATGTCAGCGGCTTCGACCTGGGGACGATGCTGGACGGGACCGAGGGCCGGACCCAACAGCTGGCCCCCGACCAGGACCGGGTCACCGGCCGGATCAAGCTGGGCACCGAGTCCAACGGCGACTTCCGCCACATCGCCATCCGCGACTGCGTGTTCACCCGCTCGCGGGGATTGGCGCTGGAAACCGTCGACGGCGGGACCATCGAGGACGTGACCATCCGCGACATCGTGATGGACGAGGTGACCACCGCGCCGCTGTTCCTGCGCCTGGGCGACCGGGCGCGAGGGCCGGCAGGTACGCGGCGCGGGGCGATGCGGCGGATCGGGGTGCGCAACCTGGCCGCCCACAACATCCTTCCCGACTACGCCGCCACGATCGCCGGCCTGGAGGGCGATCCGATCGAGGATGTCGCGCTGACCGACATCCGCCTGGTCTATGCCGGCGGCGGCGAAGCGGCGTGGGCGCGGCGGCTTCCCGAAGACATGGCGCAGGCCTATCCCGAACCCAGCATGTTCGGCCCGACCCCCGCCCACGGCCTCTGGGCTCGACACGTGGACGGGCTGGTCCTCGACAATGTCCGCATCGAGACCCTCAGGCCCGATCCCCGCCCGCCGATCCTGTTGCAGTCGGCGCGGCGCGTGACGCTGGACGGGCTGGACGCGGTGGAGGAAGCCTGATGACCCGTCGCGCCGTCCTCGCCGGATTGGCCGCCCTGGCCGCCGGCCCCGCCCTTGCCCGCTCTCCTCCTCAGCCCCGGCCCCGTCGTCGCCTGCACGCCGACGACTTCCGCCATGGCCTGGGCCAATGGTCACTAGAGGCCGAGAAGCCCGGCAGGGTCGAGGTGCGCGACGGCGTTCTGGACATCGACACCCCCGCCGGCCTGACCCTGTGGTTCCGGCCCGAACTGGTCGGTCCGGTGCTGATCCAGTACGAGGCCCAGGCGGTCTCGGCTGGCGCCCCCAACGACCAGGTCAGCGACCTGAACGCCTTCTGGATGGCGCGCGAGGCCGATGGCGGGAGCCCCCTGGCGCACCCCCGCACCGGGGCGTTCGCCGAATACGACACGCTGATGACCTATTATGTTGGCCAGGGCGGCAACCGGAACACCTCTACGCGCTTTCGCCGCTATGTCGGCCGCCCCGGCGAGCGGCCGCTGCTGCCCGAGCACGACCATGCGGCCGTCGACGAGATGCTGGTCCCCAACCGCTGGCAAGCCGTGCGGTTGGTCGCTGACGGCGGGCGGATCCAGTACTGGAACGACGATCGCAAGCTGTTCGAGCTGGACGACGCCGAACCCTATACGCGCGGCTGGTTCGGCCTGCGCACCACGTTCAGCCACCTGCGGGTGCGGCGATTCCGGGTGTTCGCCCTGCCGCGGTAGGGGTCAGGAAAAAAGGCCGCGCCATGCCGGCGCGGCCTCGAAGTCATCCTAGATCGCGGTCTTGAAGCGACGGCCAACGCCCCGGGCTCGACACCGGGACGCTCGCCGCAGCCTTCAAGGTTAGAACTTCGCCGTCATGCCGACGAAGAAGCGGCGGCCGAAATAGGCCAGTTCGGTCAGGCGGATGTCGCCCGCGGTCGAACGCTCGTCTTCCTTGGTCAGGTTTTTGCCTTCGACGAAGAACGATAGGTTGGGCGCCCAGCTGAAGCCGGGCTTCACTGTGACCTTGCCGTCGAGATAGCCGGTCGAGTCGCGATAGACCGGCTGGAGCGAGTTGTCGGCGGCCGACACCAGGTACCGGGAGCGGTAGTTGTAGGCCAGGCGGGCGTTGAACGGGCCCTTGTCGTACCACAGGGTCAGGTTGGCGCTGTCCGAGGACAGGCCCGGGAACGGCAGCGGCGAGCCGTCCAGCTGCGAGAACAGCCGGACATTCTTGGCCTTCTGGTAGGTGTAGTTGACGTCGACGCCGAAGCCCGAGAGGAAGCCCGGCAGGAAGGTGAAGGCGGTCTTGGCGGTGATTTCGACCCCCGAAATCTTCGCGCCCTGGCCGTTGATATAGGTGTTGTAGTTGTACAGCTGGCCGTCGCCATAGACGTCGCGCTTGCCGATCAGGGTGCGCGACGAGACGTAGAACGACTCGATGTCCTTCTTGAACAGGCCGACCGACACCTGGGTGTCCTGGTTGGGATAGTATTCGAAGCTGAGGTCGTACTGGTTGGCGCGGTAGGGCTTCAGCTCCGGATTGCCGGCGTTGCAGCTCGGCTCGTCGAACTCGCCGTTGGCGTCCGGCGAGATGTCGGTGGTGCAGGTCACCGTCGGCATCAGGAAGTCCATGCGCGGACGGGCCATCAGGTCGGCGAAGCCGGCGCGGGCCGACAGCTTGTTGGGAATGAACCACAGGCCGATGTTGAAACTGGGAAGCCAGACCGTGTAGTCCTTGGTCATGCTGCCCAGCGAGTTGCCGACAACAAAGGTGGTCGATCCGACGCTCACGCTACGGCTCGAAACGCCCTCACCGGTGGTGCGGGTATGGACCCGGCGCCAGCCGAAATTGCCGTCGATTTCATAGCTTCCCAGCGGGAAGTTGTAGTCGAACTTCAGATACAGGGCGTCGGTCTTTTCCGCGATGCGGTACGGAAACTGCTGGTGGGGCTTGCCGTCGCTGCCGACGGTGTTCTCCAGGTTGTTCAGGTTGAAGTGCGAGGTGTCGAGGTTCTGCGCCACCTTTTCGAAGTTCGGATAGTTCCAGTTCGACGGGATCGAGCCGCCGCCCCAGTAGAAGTCGCTGGGCAGCGGGGTCATCGCCGAGCCGAACAGGGCGTTGGAGAAGCCGCGCGACCAGGTTTCCGTCGACGTCCAGTAGCCGGTGGTGCTGGGAGGGCCCAGGGCCGGATCGGTCTGGTCCGCCACCTGGGTCGCGGAGATCACCGCCGTCGAGTTGACGGCGTTGGAGTAGGTCACGGTGTCGTCGAGGAGCGACGAGGGATTGGCGCCGCCGTCGAGGATGAAGCCGCCGTAGCCGTAGCCCTTCGTCGAAAAGTCGGTGGCGCGGCCGCCGAACTCGATCTTCTTGATGAACGGCAGGTTGGTCTCGTAGTCGAAGTCGAGCTTGTATTGCTCTTCCTTCGATCCGTTGTTCGACGGGCGATACTGGATCTGCCACTGGCGGATCGCCGAGGCGTCGCTGGGGCTGTAGCCGCTGGCGAAGGCGAACGACGGGTTGCCGGTGGCCGGATCGAGGGTCACGGTCATGCCGGGCGTGTCGAAGCTGACGCTGACATTGTTGGTCTGCGACACGGTGCTGGTGTCGGCCTTGGAGCCCTGGAACTCGATCTGCAGGCGGTCGCCGCGGTAGTTGGCGCCGAAGTTGTAGTAGTTGCTGGTGGTGTCGTACTTGAAGTCGCGGGCGCTGATGCCGAAGCCGTTGTTGCCGCCGGCCCCGGTGGTGTTCACGCAGTTGCCCAGCGTGTAGGCGAGGACGTTGTGGCCGGCGTCGACCTTGACCGCGCTGGCGGTGGTGTTCGTCGACGAGCAGCTGGTGGCGTTGGCGGTGTTGCGCAGGCGGTTGGCCGTGGTGAAGTCGGTGCCGTAGTTGATGTCGTTGAGGGTCTGGGTGCGGTCGTTGCGGTTGTAGCTGACCCAGGCGTCGATCTTGTCGGTGAAGCGGTACTGGGCCGTGAACTCGGCCGAGATGCGCTCGTCGCCGCGGGTCCAGACGCCGTAGCGGGCCGTGCGCGGCGCGTAGTCATACCATTGCGACAGGCAGGCGTTGCGCAGGTTGGTGGTCGAGATCTGGGTCGCGTCGGGCGTGGTCAGGCCCGAGCAGCCGGCGGCGGTGGTGACGTTGCGCGCCAGGTCGTTGATCTGGGAATTGTAGGCGCTGCTGTAGTACGGGACCGTCTTGTCGGCCGAGGCGTCGAAGTCGGCGAACCGGCCCCACGACGAGTTGCGGACATAGTCGCCGCGGGTGTCGACGTCGTCATAGGTGACGTTGGCCATCAGGCCCAGGCGGCCGTCGAACAGGGTGGTGGCGGCGAAGATGTTGCCGCGCGGCTTCCAGGTGTCGGCCGTGTCGAGGTTCTGGGCGGACGCGGTCAGCGACAGGACCGGCTTCTTGAAGTCCAGCGGCTTGCGGGTCTTGACCGAAACCGTGCCGCCGACGCCGCCTTCGGTCATGTCGGCGGTGAAGCCCTTGAACACGTCGATCGACTGGACCAGTTCCGAGGCCAGTTCGCGGAAGTCGTTGGACCGGCCGCCGCCGCCGTAGACCTGCAGGTTGCCGGCCGTCGACAGCGTGCTCATGCCGTTGATCTCGACGCGGTTCAGGTCGGGCTCGACGCCGCGGATCGAGACCGCGTTGCCTTCGCCGAAGTCGCGGGCCAGCTGCACGCCGGTGATGCGGCCCAGGGCCTCGCCGACGTTCTTGTCGGGGAACTGGCTGATGTCCTCGGCGACGATCGAGTCGGAGATCGTGCCGTTGCGCTTCTTGCGGTTCATGGCCGATTGCAGGCTGGCCCGGGTGCCGACCACGACCACTTCGTCGACGGTGCTCACCTTGTCCTCGACCTTGGCGCCCGCGGTCTGGGCGTGCGCGCCGGTCGTGAAGGCCAGGCTGGCCGCCAGGGCCAGCAAGGACGTGGTGGCGACGGCGGCGCGACGGCCGCGAGTGGATGCAAGCATTGAGTTCCCTCCCTCTAAACCAGGCTTTCGGGCCTTCGGACGAAGGTCCCCGGACGCCTTACCGACCTCCTGCGGCTCCCTTGGACGGGCGGCTCGCGGCGCTCGGCGGCGCATTTCTCGTACAAAAGGAATAATTCCATATATTGAGATGTCAACGCAATTTGTGGGAAGACAGAACCCGAGATCCGTGATGTAAGCTCTTTGCAACGCTCGCGAGGCGGCCCAGAAGCCGATCCGAAGGCCGCGAAGACGGCCGTCACGAGCCGGGGAAACGGGGAAACCAAAGGGATTTCGACGCATGAGCCAGCGTGGTGGGAACCGAGGCGCACGGGTCGCGGCGGCGGGCCTTCTATGCGCGACGACCCTGGCTTCGATGGGCGGATCAGCCCTGGCGGCGTCTCGCCGAATGGAAGCCTTGGATCGTGGCCTGGTCGCCGTGCCGGCCGTTGGCGGCGGGGTGCTGGTCAGTTGGCGGCTGCTGGGCGACGAGTCGGCCAAAACCGCCTTCAACCTCTATCGCGACGGCGCAAAGCTGAACGCCGCGCCCCTGACCGGTCCCACCGACTTCGTCGACAAGGCCGGCGGTTCGACCGGGACCTACACTGTGCGCGCCGTGGTCGGCGGCAAGGAAGCTGCGGCCGGCAAGCCCGCCAAGGTCTGGGTCGACGGCTATCTGAGCATCCCGATCCAGCCGCCCGCCGACGGCGTCACGCCCGTGGGCGAGGCCTATTCCTACACCGCCAACGACGCCAGCGTCGGCGACCTGGACGGCGACGGCCGCTACGAGATCGTCCTCAAGTGGGATCCGACCAATTCCAAGGACAACGCCTTCGGCGGCTATACCGGCGATGTCTTCCTGGACGCCTACACGCTGGAGGGCCGGCGCCTGTGGCGGATCGACCTGGGCCGCAACATCCGGGCCGGGGCCCACTACACCCAGTTCCAGGTCTATGACTACGACGGCGACGGCAAGGCCGAGGTCGCCATGCGGACCAGCGACGGCACGGTGGACGGAACCGGCCGGGTGCTGGGCGACCCGAACGCCGACTGGCGCGAGACCGGCGGCGAGCGGCCCCAGGCCGACAAGACCGGCGCCACGATCCTGCCCGACGGCACGAAGGTGGCCAGGGTGCAGGGCCGCATCCTCAAGGGTCCCGAATACCTGACCGTCTTCGACGGCCCGACGGGCAAGGCCCTGGCCAGCGCCCCCTACTCGCCCCCCCGCGATCCGCGCGCGGACGCGCCGACGATCGAGCAGATGACGGAGATCTGGGGCGACGGCTACGGCAACCGCTCCGACCGCTTCCTGGCCGGTACGGCTTATCTGGACGGCCAGCATCCCAGCCTGGTCTTCGCGCGGGGCTATTACGGCCGCACCACCCTGGCGGCCTGGGACTTCCGGAACGGCAAGCTGACCCGGCGCTGGCTGTTCGACAGCGCCGCGCCCGGCAACGAGAAGTTCGGCGGCCAGGGCAACCACCAGTTCAGCGTCGCCGACGTCGACGGCGACGGGCGCGACGAGATCGTCTACGGCGCGATGGCGGTGGACGACGACGGCAAGGGCCTGTGGAGCGCCCAGCTGTTCCACGGCGACGCCATGCACGTGTCCGACCTGGATCCCACCCGTCCCGGACTTGAGAAGTTCGGCGTGCACGAAAGCCCCGGCAAGAATGGCGGGATCGGCGCGGCCATGCTCGACGCCCGCACCGGCAAGGTGCTGTGGACCACGCCCACCGACCGCGACACCGGCCGGGGCCTGGCCGCCGACATCGATCCGCGCTTCCCCGGCGCCGAGGCGTGGGCCAGCAACGGCGACGCGCTCTACACCGCCCAGGGCAAGCCGATCGAGGGCGTGAAGCATCCGCGCCAGACCAACTTCGCGATCTGGTGGGACGGCGACGACCTGCGCGAACTGCTCGACAAGAATCAGATCAGCAAGTGGGACTGGAAGACCGGCCAGGCGGTTCCCCTGCTCACGGCCGAGGGCGTGACCTCCAACAACGGCACCAAGGCGACCCCGGCCCTGGCGGCCGACATCCTGGGCGACTGGCGCGAGGAGGCGGTCTGGCGGGCGGAAGACAATCGAAGCCTGCGGATCTACGCCACGCCCTACGTCACCCAGCGCCGTCTGGTCACCCTGATGCACGACCCGCAGTATCGGCTGTCGATCGCCTGGCAGAACACCGCCTACAACCAGCCGCCGCACACCAGCTTCTATCTCGGCGAGGGCATGAAGACGCCGCCTCGCGCCGACATCCGCACGCAGTGAGACCGCCGATGAAAGCTCCCCTCCTCTCCGCCCTGGCGTTGGCCTTGATGGTGCTGGCGCCGTCGACCCACGCCCAGGACGTCGTCACCCAGCCCAAGCCGGGCGCGCCCGAGCCGCCGCGCGAGTGGATCGACAAGGACACCGGCCACCGGGTGATCCGCCTCTCGGACAAGCCCGGCAGCGGCAGCCTCTATTTCAACTTCAACGGCTACACGCCCGACGGGGCGACCCTGGCCATCAGCACGCCCGACGGGATCTCGGGCGTCGACCTGAAGACCCACGCCCTGCGCCCACTGGTCGAGGGCAAGGTCCGGCTGCTGTTCGTCGGCCGCAAGACCGGTCAGGTCTACTACCAGCGCCCGGCCGAGGACGGCTCGGGCGTGGTCGAGGCGGTCGATCCGAAGACGCGGAAGGTCCGCCAGGTCGCCAAGCTGGCCAAGGGCGTGGGCATCCAGACGATCAACGCCGACGAGACCCTGCTGGCCGGGGTGGCCAACCGCACCGACGTGCCGATCCCGCCGAACCTGATGGACGCCCTGCCCCGCAATCCCGACGACGTGAAAGGGCCCGACGGTCGCGAGCTGTCCTACGCCGAGGGCCGCGAGGTCCAGTTGAACGCTCGCCTGGACAGCCGCATCCCGATGGAGATCTTCACGATCGACACCGCCACCGGCGAGCGCAAAGTCGTGCACCAGGCCACCGACTGGCTGAACCACCTGCAGTTCTCGCCCACCGACCCGCACCTGCTGATGTTCTGCCACGAGGGCCCCTGGCACAAGGTCGACCGCCTGTGGCTGACGCGGACGGACAAGCCGGGCGCCGCGCCGGTCAAGATCCACATCCGGACCATGAACATGGAGATCGCCGGCCACGAGTGGTTCAGCGCCGACGGCAAGACCGTCTGGTACGACCTGCAGACCCCGCGCGGCGAGGACTTCTGGGTGGCCGGCTACGAGATCGCCACCGGCAAGCGCACCTGGCTGCACCTGGACCGCAACGCCTGGTCGGTGCACTTCAACACCTCGCCGGACGGCAAGCTGTTCGCCGGCGACGGCGGCGACAGCGAGATGGTCGCCCATGCGCCGGACGGCAAGTGGCTGTACCTGATGCGCCCCCGCGCCATCCCCGACGTCGCCGGCATCCACGCCCCCGGCTCCGAGGCGCTGGTCCAGCCCGGCGTGCTGGACACCGAGAAGCTGGTAAATATGAAGGACCACGACTACCGGCTGGAGCCGAACGTCAACTTCACCCCCGACGCCAAGTGGATCGTGTTCCGCTCCAACATGCACGGGGCCAACCACGTGTATGCGGTGGAGGTGGCGAAAGCGGCGCCGTAAATCCTCCCCCTGTGGGGGAGGTGTCGGCGCAGCCGACGGAGGGGGAGTGATCGGCAGACGACCACAACCTGGATCGGCGATCCTAATACTCCCCCACCGATCGCTACGCGATCGCCTCCCCCATAGGGAGAGGATCTTGGGGCCAGCGCCAATCAGGGCCGCCGATAAAGCTCCGCCTCGATGATCCCCAGACCTCCGCCGGCCGCCACCTTCTCGGCGCCGGTGTCGAGGCCGGCCTTGGCGCCGGTGATTTCGACGATCTTGCCGAAGGCGTCGCGGTCGACGGTCGGGCCGGTCAGGGCGATGCGCAGCCTGCGCCCCTTCACCGGTTTCAGCGGCAGGGTGACATAGCCCAGGCTCTTGGCCGGCGCCCCCTCGTAGACGGTCACGCCATCCACGGTGACGCGCAGCGGATACGAGCGCAGGCGCCAGCCGATCAGCTTCAGCACCACCGCGTCGACCACCTGGGGCTTGTCCAGCTGGTACTCGATCCAGGCGTTGGCTAGCTGGCCGTCGCTGGCCCAGTGGGTCGTCTCGTCGTCGTCGTCGGCCAGGCCGACCGCTTCCTGGTTGGAGCCAGCCACCGTGGCGACCGGCCTGATGGCCACGCGGCGGACCTTGAACGAAGGCGTCGTCGGCGTCGGGCCCCGCGCCAGGCTGACCGGCAGGAGCGGCTCGACCGCCGGCGGCGGCGCGACGTCCAGCGTCACGGTCGCGGGCTTCAGCCCCTCGGCCCGCGCCGTCACCGTGACCTTGCCGGGCTCCAGGGTGGATCGCAGGGCCACGCGGTTGATCCCCGCCTCGACCGGCAGGGTCCGGGACAGGATGTAGTTGTCGTCGCCGCGCGAGGCGCCGGCGTAGGAGGTCACGCCGTCGACCGTGTGCGCGCCGGTGACGACGTCGCCCGTGGGCGAGGCCGGGGCCTGCGTCGGCTTGACCTCGCCCTTGGAGTCGCCCTGGGCGATGCCGCCGCGCCATTCAGCCGGGCCGACGACGTCGAAGGTCACCAGGTCCAGGGCGGTCGGCACGCGCCGGCCTTCCACGTCCACCGCCTCGACATCGACCAGAGCCAGGTCGGCGGCGTCGGCCCGCCAGCCGGTCGGACCCACGTGCGGCGTCAGGCGCAGGGCCACGGCCGGGCCGGTGGTGACGCGCTCGTCCGACGACACGACCTTGCCGGCGGCGTCGCGGCCGACCGCCCGCAGCGTCCCTGGCGCCCAGGCCACGGTCTTGAAGGTGAACAGGAAGCCGTCCGACTTCACGCCCTGGCCCAGAGACTTGCCGTTCAGCAGCAGTTCGACGCTGTCGGCGCTGGAGACCACCAGCACCTCCTTGGTCGCGCCCGGCGCGTAGTTCCAGTGGCCGATGATGTGGCTGCGCGGACGCTCGACGTCGACCCAGCCGTCCCACATCACCTGGTGAGCATAGAAGCCTTCCTTGGGCAGGCGCATGGCGTCGACCTCGCCGCTGCGGCGGTAGTTGTTGTCGCCGCGGAAGTGGGTGTTGCTGTCGGAGAAGATGATGTTGACCCCGCCCGAGCTGACGCGGTCGCCGCCGCCGGGCCGTTCGCGCCAGTAGTCGAACCAGCGGCGCACGTCCTCGGCCGCATGGCTGTCCTGGTTGCGGTTGTAGTCGGGACTGTCCTTGTGGAAGGGCGGGGTGAAATCGTCCTGGAATTTCCGCGCCGCCTCGTCGCGGGAATATTCCATGGCCCAGACCGGCTTGGTCCCGCTCTTGTTGATGTACAGCATCTCGCCGCCGTACTCGGCCACCTTGCTGGCCAGCATCTCGCGCGAGCCGATGGCGCGGCCGCCGTGCGGGTCGAACTGGTCGCGGACCGCCTTCAGCTCGGCCATATGCGCGTCGCTGATGTTCTCGTTGCCGCCCTCGTAGAACAGGATCGAGGGGTTGTTGCGGAAGCGGACGATGGCGTCGCGCATCACCTCGACCCGCTGCTCCCAGCGACGGCCGGTGACGTCGCTCTCGGCGTCGCCGGCCGGCATGGCCTGGAGCAGGCCCACGCGATCGGCCGACTCGACGTCCTGGGCGGCCGGGGCGATGTGCATCCAGCGCACCAGGTTGCCGCCGCTCTCGACCATCAGGGCGTTGGAGAAGTCGCTGATCCACGGCGGGATGTCGGTGCCCAGGGCCGGCCACTCGTTGCTGGTGCGCTGGGCGTAGCCGTGCACCTGCATGACCCGGCCGTTGAGGAAGATCATCCCGTTCCTGAACTGCGTCTTGCGAAAGCCCGTGCGGGTGACGACCGCGTCGACGCTGGCGCCGTTCTCCACCAGTTCGGTTGTCACCGCGTAGAGATAGCCGTAGCCCCAGCTCCAGAACTTCAGGCCCTTCAACGGCGCCTGGGCCGAGACGCTCCGGGTCTCGCCAGCGGCCAGGGTGACGGTAGGTCCATCGAACGCGCCGGCCAGCTTGCCGTCGACGTCCTTGAGGGTCACGCGATAGCGGAACGTGCGCGGCCGGTCGGAGGCGTTGCGCACCTGCGACTCGGCGTGGATCGTCGCCCCCCCGCCCTTGATGTCGAACGCGTCGGCCCAGACATAGACGCCGGTCGTGCCCAGGCTGGAATACAGCGGCAGGGTCTGGTGCAGGCCATTCGTCAGGACCAGCCGCACCGCCCGGTGGATCCCGCCGTAATTGACGTTGAAATTGTCGTTGTTCCACTGGAAGCCGCTGCCTGTGGCGCGCTCCTTGTACTTCCAGTCGCTGTCGACCCGCACGGCCACCACGTTGACGTACGGAGCCGGCTTGAGCGCCTTCGTCGCGTCGACGCCGAAGGCCGTGACGCCGTTCTCGTGGCCGCCGACCAGGACGCCGTTGACATAGACGTCGCCAGCCTGGCGCACGCCCTCGAAAGTGAGGAAGGCCTTGCCGCCGACCGCTGGTCCGACGCCGGGCGGCAGGACGAAGCGCTTGCGATACCAGGTGATCCCGCCTTTCAGGTCGTGGATGTCGACCTTGAAGGCCTCGTCCTCGTTCCAGGCGCGCGGCAGGGTGACGGGCTTCCAGGCCGCGTCGTCGAAGTCGGGCCGCTCAGCCCCGGCGATCTCGCCGGTGGCCAGGCGCCAGCCATCGTTGAACGGCCTGTCGATCCGGGAAGCGGCGGCGGCCGGGCTCGCCAGCAGCACCGAAAGGCACAGGGCGGCGCACAGCCCGCGCATGATCAACCCCGAAAGGATGCGCCGCATCGATCTGCCTCCGATTGGCCAGGCCACTTCAGGCCTTTCGCCACCTGTGGCTTGACACCCGGTCGACTGTCAAGATATTCTCATTATATCGAATGATATTCCACATTGTGGAATGTCAGGCGTAGGTCTTGGACTTCTGTCCATTCTTCCTCACACACGACTCGCCCGTTCTTCCCCCCATCCGGGCCAGCGGGGCGCCGCAAGGCGCTCCGCTTTTCTTTTGCCGTTCGCCGGGATGAGCGGGTCGAACGGAGGGGCCCTACCGCCCCGGGCAGCGCGGACCGCCGAGGATCGGCTGGTCGCCGGTCGAGGCCGGATGGACATAGGTGGAGACGGGCAGCTTCAAGAACGCCAGGCGGCCAGCCACCAGCGAGGCGGCCAAGCGCGCCCCGCCCTCGTTGATGTGGGTGGTGTCGGTGTTGCCGTTCGGATAGCGGGCGACGCCGTCCTGCGGCGTGTAGATCAGATAGAAGCCGCGCGACCCGGCCTCGCCCCGCGCCTGCTGGGCGCCCATCATGTCAACGTCCAGGTCGATCAGCGGCGCGCCCGTGGCCCTGGCCACGTCACGGACCGCCTGGGCGTAGGCGCCGTGGGTCTCCTGAACCCGGTCGCCGAGGAAGACGTGCTTGGCGATCGGCGTCATCAGCACCGGCTGGCCGCCCTTGGCCCGCACGTCGGCGACGAAGCGGGTCAGGTTGTCGGTATAGGCGCCCTTGGGGTCGGTGAAGCGGACGATCTTCACCCGATCGGCGTCGTTGTGGCCGAACTGGATCAGCACGGTGTCGCCCGGCTTCAGCTTGTCGAGCAGGCCCGTCCACAGCCCCTCTTCGATAAAGGTCTTGGTCGAGCGACCGCCGCGCGCCAGGTTCACCACCTCGACGCGGGGATCCAGCGAGCACTTCAGCACCATGCCCCAGCCCATCTGCGGATAGGCGGAAGGCCCGTAGTTGGCGGCGGTGGAGTCGCTGGCGATCAGGATGCGGGCGAGCGGCGCGGCCATCGGCGCGGGCGGCGGCACGTCGGTCAGATCGGGCCTGGGCGCGCCTGGCGCCGAGGGCGCGGCCTGGGCCAGCGCCAGGGCGGCGGCCAGGACCAACGCGGCGACGCTCACCGGTCGACCTTGGCCAGGATGGAGCGGTCGATCTCGCCCAGGCTGTTGACACCGGTCAGGGCCATGGCCACCCGCATCTCCTTCTCGATCAGGTCCAGCAGCTGGCTGACCCCCGGCCCGCCCCGCGCGGCCAGGGCGTAGATGAAGGCCCGGCCCAGCAGCACGCCCTTGGCGCCCAGGGCCAGCATCCGCACAACGTCCAGACCCGAGCGCACGCCGCTGTCGGCCAGCACGGTCAGGCGATCACCCACCGCCTCGGCGATGTCGGGCAGGGCGCGGGCCGAGGACAGGACCCCGTCCAGTTGCCGGCCGCCGTGGTTGGAGACCACGATGCCGTCGGCGCCGATGTCGGCGGCGGCCTTGGCGTCCTCGGGATCCAGCACGCCCTTGATGATCAGCGGGCCCTTCCATTGGTCACGGATCCAGTCCAGATCCTTCCACTGGATCGAGGGATCGAAATTGGCCCCCAGCCAGCCCATGAAGTCCTCGAGGCCGGAATTGGCGCCCAGCACCGGGGCGACATTGCCCAGGGTGTGGGGTCGGCCCATGACGCCGACGTCCCAGGCCCACGACGGCTTGAACACCGCCTGCACCAGGCGCCGCGCCGCGGCGTTGGGACCGCTCATGCCCGAATGGGCGTCGCGGTAGCGGGCGCCGGGCACCGGCATGTCGACGGTGAACACCAGGGCCGTGGCCCCGGCGTCGGCGGCCTTAGCCAGCAGGTCGCGCATGAAGGCCCGGTCGCGCAGCACGTAGAGCTGGAACCAGATCGGCGCGGGGCTGGCCTTGGACACCTCGGCCAAGTCGCAGACCGAGACGGTCGACAGGCAGAACGGCACGCCCTTGGCGGCCGCGGCCTTGGCCGCCTGGCACTCGCCGCGGCGGGCGTACATGCCCGTCAGCCCTACCGGCGCCAGGGCGACCGGCAGGGCCTGGTAATGGCCGAACAGGGTGGTCGACAGATCGACCTGCGAGACGTCCTTCAGCACCCGCTGGCGCAGGGACAGGTCGGCTAGGTCCGAGACGTTGCGAGCCAGGGTCCGCTCGGCATAGGCGCCGCCGTCGATATAGTCGAACAGGAAGCGCGGCAGCTTGCGCCGCGCCGCCTCGCGGAAGTCGGTGGTGGAGGAGACGATCACGGCGCTACTGCAGGTTCACGAAGGCGCCGCCGTCGACCAGCAGGGCCGCCCCGGTCACGTACTTGGCCAGGTCCGAGGCCAGGAAGACGATCGGTCCGGCCAGGTCGTCGGGCTCGCCCAGGCGACCCAGCGGAATGCGGCCGGCCATGTATTCGCGCTTGGCCACGTCGGCCAGGTCTTCCTTGTTGATCGCCGTCTCGATGGTGCCCGGCAGCACCGAGTTGCAGCGGATGCCGTACTTGCCGAGCGCAATGGCCGTCGACTGCATCAGGCTGTGCACGCCGGCCTTGGTCGGGGTGTAGTGGGTCTGCATGCCGCCGCCGACCAGGGCGCTGATCGAGCTGACGGCGATGATCGCCCCGCCCTGGCCCTGCTTGACCATCTGGTTGGCCGCGGCCTGCACCATGTAATAGGCGCCGAACAGGTTGACCTTCATGGTCCGCTCCATGACCTCGGGCGGCATGTCGAGGAAGGCGTGGAACGGGCAGATGCCGGCGTTGTTGACGAAGACGTCCACCTTGCCGAACGCCTCGACGGCGGCCTGTACGAAGGACGTCGCCGTCTCGACCTGGGCCACGTCGCCCTTGACGGCGATGGCGCGGCGGCCCAGGGCCTCGATCTGGGCGACGGCGTCGGCCGCACCGGCCTCGTCGGAGTGGTAGTTGATCGCCACGTCGGCGCCGTGCCGGGCGCAGCCGATGGCGGCGGCCTTGCCGATCCCCTGCGAGGCGCCGGTCACCAGCACCACCTTGTCCTTCAGAAGCATCGTTCCTCCACTCTCACGCTTGGACAGACCGCCTATCGCTTGGCGGACGTCCGCTTCTCGTTCCATCCCAGCTCGACGCTGATGGCGTTGGCGCAGTTGCGCACGTCGTCGGTCAGCGTCGACATGCGGTCGTCGTCCATGTATTGCGCCGCGCCCGAGACGCTGATCGCCGCGACGATCTGGCCGCTGGGCCCGCGGATCGGGGCGGCCACGCAGCGGATGCGGTCCTCGTTCTCCTCAAGGTCGAAGGCCACGCCGCGCTTGGCGTAGTCCTTCATCCAGGCGATCCACTGCTCTTCGTCGGGGCCGTGCTCCGAGCGCGGGCCTTCCTTGCGATAGAGTTCGCGCCAGCGTTCCTCGGTGTCGTCCAGCACCAGGGCCTTGCCCAGGCCGGTCGAGCGGATCGGCTGACGGTCGCCGACGCGCGAGCTGATGTTGATCCGGCGGCGGCCAGTCAGCTTGTCCAGATAGTGGGCGCGGTCGTCTTCCAGCACCCCCAGGTGGACGGTGTCCTCCAGCTCTTCCCACAGCTTCTCCAGGTGCGGGCGGGCCAGGCGCGGCAGGTCCATCTGCTGGCCGGCCAGGTAGCCCAGCTCCAGCAACTTGGAGCCCAGGCTGTAGCCTTCGCGCGGGGTCTGGGCCAGCAGCCGGCGCTCGACCAGGGCCGTGGCCAGGCGGTGAGTCGTGCTGCGGGTCAGGCCCAGGCGCTGGGCCAGGGCGGGCAGGCCGATGGTGCCCGAGTCCGCGACCACGTCGAGCAGGTCCAGGCCCCGAAACAGCGTCTGGCTGCCGCTGGGCGCCTTGGCTCCGGAACTGTCTTCCTTGGCTGCCACTGAGGCTCCCCTTGACGCGTCACGTTTCATTTTGTAGCACTCTCTCTCACAATATGGTACCTAGCGCAAGCGGCGAAGGCGACGATCCGGTCTCCGAAAGTCAGGGCGCGCCACCGTGTCATACGACGTCCCGGGGAGGTAGGCGCGACCTTTGAAGGTCTCGCCAAGCATGTCGAAGGCCTTTGCCTCACGATACGCCCTCCTCTTCCTTTAAGTTGATCGCTTCCTTTCAGGAAGTGCTTGGGCTGGAGCTGGTTTTTCCCATGCCGTTTCCCCTTATCCGGCAAGTTCGAGCCTATGTCGTGCGCGGCGGCGGAGCCGACTATCACGACCAGGGTGAAGGTCACTGGATCGACGACCACATCGCCACGCCGATGTCGCGCTATCCGGAATACCGCCAGAGCCGCCAGAGCTTCGGCATCAACGTGCTGGGCACCCTGGTCGTCGAGATCGAGGCCGCCGACGGCACGGTCGGCTTCGCGGTGACCACCGGCGGCGAGCCCGCCGCCTACATCGTCGAAAAGCACCTGGCCCGCTTCCTCGAAGGCCGCGATCCCACCGAGATCGAGAAGATCTGGGATCAGATGTACTTCTCCACCCAGTATTACGGCCGCAAGGGCCTGGTGGTGAACGCCCTGTCCGGCGTCGACCTGGCGCTGTGGGACCTGCTGGGCAAGCTGCGCGGCGAGCCGGTCTATCACCTGCTGGGCGGCAAGGTCCGCGACGAGCTGACCTTCTACGCCACCGGCGCGCGGCCCGACCTGGCCCAGAAGATGGGCTTCATCGGCGGCAAGATGCCCCTGCACCACGGCCCGGCCGAGGGCGAGGAAGGCCTGCGCAAGAACCTCGAAGAACTGGCCACCATGCGCGAGCGCACGGGCGAGGACTTCTGGCTGATGTTCGACTGCTGGATGGCGCTGGACCTGAACTACGCCACCAAGCTGGCCCACAAGGCCCATGAGTATGGCCTGAAATGGATCGAGGAAGCCCTGAGCCCCGACGACTACTGGGGCTATCGCGACCTGAAGAAGAACGCCCCCAAGGGCATGCTGGTCACCACCGGCGAGCACGAGGCCACCCGCTGGGGCTTCCGCATGCTGCTGGAGATGGAGTGCTGCGACATCATCCAGCCCGACGTCGGCTGGTGCGGCGGCATGACCGAACTGGTCAAGATCTCCAACCTCGCCGACAGCCGCGGCGTGCTGTGCATCCCGCACGGGTCGAGCGTCTACAGCTACCACTTCGTGGTCACCCGCCATAACAGCCCGTTCGCCGAGTTCCTGATGATGGCCCCCAAGGCCGACGAGGTGGTGCCGATGTTCCACCCGCAGCTGATCGGCGAGCCCGTGCCGGTGAACGGCAAGCTGAAACTCTCCGACGCCCCCGGCTTCGGCGTCGAACTCAATCGCGAGGTCGGTCTGCACCGGCCTTACGCCCGCTGATCCTCCCGAAAGACTAGAGCCATGAAACTCCTGCGTTACGGCCCGCGCGGCGCCGAAAAGCCCGGTCTCCTCGACGCCGAGGGCCAGATCCGCGACCTGTCGGGCCACGTGGCCGACATCACCGGCGCGGCGCTGTCGCCCGAGGGCCTGGCCAAGCTGGCCGCTATCGACCCGGCCACCCTGCCGGTGGTCGAGGGCTCGCCCCGCTACGGCGTGCCGGTGGGCAGCGTCGGCAAGTTCCTGGCCATCGGCCTGAACTTCGCCGACCACGCCAAGGAGGCCGGCCTGGAGCCGCCGCCCGAGCCGATCTTCTTCACCAAGGCGACCTCGTGCCTGAACGGCCCGAACGACGACGTGATGCTGCCCAAGGACGCCCTGAAGGGTGACTGGGAGGTCGAGCTGGGCGTGGTGATCGGCAAGCGCGCCCGCTATGTCGAGCAGGCGC
Organism: Caulobacter sp. Root1472; assembly: GCF_001426985.1. Taxonomy (NCBI): domain Bacteria; kingdom Pseudomonadati; phylum Pseudomonadota; class Alphaproteobacteria; order Caulobacterales; family Caulobacteraceae; genus Caulobacter; species Caulobacter sp. Root1472. Next base: position 41,737 of record NZ_LMFX01000030.1, read on the forward strand.
AGGCCCTGGACTACGTCGCCGGCTACGTGCTGGTGAACGACGTCTCCGAGCGCGCCTTCCAGAAGGAGCTGGGCTCGCAGTGGGACAAGGGCAAGGGCTGCGACACCTTCGGTCCGGTCGGCCCGTGGCTGGTCACCTCGGACGAGGTCGGCGACTGCCAGGACCTGGACATGTGGCTGGACCTGAACGGCAAGCGTATGCAGACCGGCAACACCAAGACCATGATCTTCGGCGTCGCCGAACTGATCGCCTATATGAGCCGCTTCGTCACCCTGGAGCCGGGCGACATTCTCACGACGGGCACGCCGCCCGGCGTCGGCGAGGGCCAGAAGCCCGAGAAGATCTTCCTAAAGGCCGGTGACGTGATGGAGCTGGGCATCGAGAAGCTCGGCGCCCAGCGCCAGACGGTGATTGCCTGGACCAAGGAAGGCGTCGCGTGAGCGCCTACGCCAATTCCTATCTTGGCCGCTTCTCCGGCCGCACGGCGGTGGTCACCGGCGGAGCCTCGGGCCTGGGCAAGGCCGTGGCCGCGCGGATCGTCGCCGAGGGCGGCCAGGTCTCGCTCTGGGACCTGGACGCCGAGGGCCTGAAGGCCGCCGCCGCCGAGGT
>NZ_LMFX01000031.1:0-3487 GCF_001426985.1 Caulobacter sp. Root1472
CCTGGCCATCGCCGAGCAGCGCGACGTCAAGGGCCTCTACAAAAAGGCCCGCGCCGGACAGCTGAAGAACTTCACCGGCATCGACAGCCCCTACGAAGCCCCCGAAGCCGCCGAACTGGTGATCGACACCACCAGGATGGACCCCGTCCAGGCCGCCGAGCGCATCGTCGCCTGGCTGGAAGGCGAGATCGATTACGAGATCTGACGCGGCGAAACCCTCGTCCTTCGACAAGCTCAGGATGAGGATTTCTTCCGCGCCCGCGTTGAATTCGTCCTCGTCCCGAGCTTGGCGAAGGACCAGAACGACCATTCAGCGTGTCCGCCTTAGAAGCGTGATCGCCCCGATCAGCCCCAGGCCGCCCATCGCCGCCATGGCCAGGTAGCCCCGGGTCCCGAAGGCGTCGAACAGCGGGCCCGAGGCCAGGGTGCCGACGCCCAGCATGAAGCCGGCCGACAGGGCCGAGTTGATCGCCTGGGCGGCCGAGGCGCTTTGCGGCGGGGCCAGGCGCTCGATCAGCCGCAACGAGGCCATGAAGCTGGCCGCGAAGGTCAGGGCGTGCAGGGCCTGCAGCGGGAACAGCAGCCACAGCGGCGGGGCGAAGGCGTAGGCGGTCCAGCGCAGCAAGGCCGCGCCGCCGCCGAGCACCAGCAGCTTCTCCGGTCCCATCTTGCGCCGCCACGGCTCGGCGAACCACATGAAGCCGACCTCGACGGCCACGCCGACGCCCCACAGCACGCCGATCATCGGGTCGGGCACGCCCTGCTTGCGCCAGAGCAAGGCCGAGAAGCCGTAGTAGAAGGCGTGCGCGCCCTGAATCAGGCCTGCGGTGATCACGGCCAGCACGAAGGTGCGGTCGCGCAGCAGGCCGCCCAGGCCCTTCCAGCGTTCGGCCCGGCCGAGCTTGGCGACCCCCACCTCGAGGACGCGGTCGGGCGGCAGGACCAGCACCGAGACCAGGGCCACGCCGATCGCCGCCGCGGTGATCCAGGCGGCGATGACGCTGGGCGCCATGACCGCCAGGATCGCGCCCATGGCCAGGTTGGCGACGATGAAGGCGGCCGAGCCCGCGCCGCGCGGCACGCCGTAGTTGAAGCCGTCCAGTCGCGAGCGCCGCAGAGTGATCACGTCGATCAGTGGCGTCAGGGTGGTCAGACAGGTCATGCCGACCAGCCAGCAGGCCAGCAGACCCCAGAAGCCCGAGGCGAACGCCATGGCCAGGTAGCCGGCCGCCGCGCCCAGGGCCAGCAGCGCCAGGGGCGTGCGGCGCAGGGTGAAGCCGTCGGCCCACACCGCCAGTCCTGGTCCGAGGAAGGGCCTGGCCAGCAGGGGCACGGCCAGGACCGCCCCGATCTCGGCCCCGCTCAGGCCGCGTGAGCGGAAATAGGTGGCGATGTACGGCAGGCTGACGCCGGTGCCGAGATAGGAGACGACATAGAACAGGCCCAGGCGGGCCTGGGCGGACAGGAAACGGGGGGAGACCTTCACCAGCGCTCCCTCCCCCGTCTTTCGCCTACTCCGCCCCGCCGAACCGCGCGGTCCAGTCGGCGATCTGCTCGTCCTCGATCTTCTTGAACAGCACCTCGGGCGCGCGGACCGGCAGGCCGACCGTCAGGCTCGACAGTTCGGCGGCGGCGTCCGCGGTCGGCCAGGCTGGCGGCCAGGCCAACTTAAAGGCTTCGCCGATCTTCTCGGCTGCGAACGGGATAAACGGGGCGGAGATCCGGGCGTACAGGGCCGCCAGGTTCAGGGCGGTGCGGACGATCACGGCGGCGCGGTCGCGGTCGGTCTTGATCGCCGTCCACGGGGCGGCTTCCTGCAGGTATTCGTTGCCGACCACCCACAGCGCCCGCAGGGCCTGGGCGCTCTTGCGCACCTCGATGGCGTCCATCTGCTCGGCGAGATCGGCCAGGCGGGCCGAGACGTCGGCGTAGAGCTTCTCCTCCAGCGGACCGGGCGCCCCGCCCTCGGGGATCACCCCGTCGAACTTGCCTTCGGTGAACTTCAGGATGCGGTTGACGAAATTGCCCAGCACGTCGGCCAGGTCGCGGTTCACGGCGCTGGCGAACTGCTCCCAGGTGAAGGCGGTGTCGCTGCTCTCCGGCGAATTGGAGGTCAGGTACCAGCGCCACAGGTCCGGCGGCAGGATCTCCAGGGCCGCGTCCATGAACACGCCGCGCCGGTTCGAGGTCGAGAACTTGCCGCCGTACCAGTTGAGCCAGTTGAACGCCTTGAGCATGTCGACGCTCTTCCACGGCTCTTCCGAGCCGAGGATGGTGGCCGGGAAGCTGACGGTGTGGAAGGCGACGTTGTCCTTGCCCATGAACTGGATGTAGCGGACGTCGTCCGCGCCCTCGTCGGTGCGCCACCACGACTTCCAGTCGCGGCCGGGCCCGGCCTCGGCCCATTCCTGGGTGGCGGCGATATATTCGATCGGCGCGTCGAACCAGACGTAGAAGACCTTGTCCTCGAAGCCCGGGCGCGGGAACTCGCCCTTGGTCACCGGGATGCCCCAGCTGAGGTCGCGGGTGATGCCGCGGTCGATCAGGCCCTCGTCCAGGTGCTTGTAGGCGATCGACTTGGCCAGCAGCTGCCAGTCGGGGTGGCCGTCGATCCACGCGCGGATGCGGTCGGCCATCCTGGTCTGCAGCAGGTAGAGATGGCGGGTGTCGCGCACCTCCAGGTTCCGCGAGCCGGAGATCACCGAATAGGGATCCTTCAGCTCGGTGGGGTCCAGCAGGTTGCCGCAGTTGTCGCACTGGTCGCCGCGCGCTTTGTCGAAGCCGCAGTGCGGGCAGGTGCCCTCGATGTAGCGGTCGGGCAGGAAGCGCTTGTCGTCGATGGAATAGACCATCTGGTCGACGCGTTCCTCGATCAGGCCGCGCTCTTCCAGCACCTCACAGAAGTGCTGGGTCAGGCGATGGTTCTGCGGCGAGGACGAGCGGCCGAAATGGTCCCATGACAGGCCGAAGGCGCGGCCGACGTCGTGCTGCAGCACGTGCTGCTCGGCGCAGTAGGCAGCCACGTCCTGGCCGGCGGCGGCGGCGGCCAGCTCGGCCGGGGTGCCGTGCTCGTCGGTGGCGCAGATGTAGAGGGTGTCATGGCCCCGGGCGCGCTGGAAGCGGGCATAGACGTCGGCCGGCAGCATCGATCCCGCCAGGTTGCCCAGGTGCTTGATGCCGTTGATGTACGGCAGGGCGGAGGTGATCAGGATGCGGGCCATGGGTCTTCCGGGGGAGTCGAGGAGCGGTTGGATATAGAAGGCCCGGGGCGGAAACGAAAGCGTGGTGCGGCGAACACTTGCCCCCTACGGACCGCTTCGCGGTCGTCTTCCCCCAGAGAGGGAAGAGCGCTCCGGTGCGAAGGCTCCGCCCCCTCTGGGGGCGGACAAACCGCGAAGCGGTCAGGTGGGGGCAAGTGTTGGCCGCCTCACGCGATCTCTCGCTGAAGGTATGGAAAGGGACGCGGAGCGCCGGACATCGTCCGGAG
>NZ_LMFX01000031.1:3502-42117 GCF_001426985.1 Caulobacter sp. Root1472
CGCGAGCGCGTCACCGCCCGCCTGTTGCTCCGCCAGCCCTCGCGCCACGTCGTTTTTGTGTTCCAGGCCCGACCGGCTCCAGAGACGCGAGGTTTGGTCCCGAGAGACCGCCGACGGAGCTTCCCGCTCGATCGCCCCCCGCCGCCGCATCGGTCGCTGGCCATGCGCCCTTTCCCTGCAACGAGGTGGGATCAGGATAAGGGCAATTTGAAGGGGTGAGGATAAGTTAGGTCGAGAAAGTTCAGGGCGTTGATTTTGCTCAGGTTCGTCGCGGATACCCAGAGGATAAGCGCACGACTGGGGACGCGCCCTTGCGGCGTGCCCCCGACCGCCTGACGCCGTGCGAGACCTGGGGACACGCCGCAAGGGCATGTCCCCTACGGCGGCGACTTTGGAGAACCCGGACGAGCTCCTGACGTCAACGCACTCGGCGGGAGCCTCGGGGCGTCCCCCCTTGGGGCTGGGGACAGGCGACGCCGTGAGCGCTCTGAGGGATAAAGCGGCCGGGCCGTGTGGCGCGCCCGGCGCTCCCGCCACCTCCCCGAGGGGAGGATCTCATGGCCTAGCCGCCGACCGCTTGCAGGACCTCGGCTTGCCGGCGCGACAGCTTGGACTGGACCTCGTCGCGAATATCGATGCGGCAGGCGCGGGCTGACCAGCGGTCGAGCTTTTCGGCCCGGACGCGGGCGTCGCAGACCCTCTCGCCGGCCGCCTCGATCCGGGCCTGGAGCTGGCGGGCGTCGTCTGGGCGCGAAAGGTCAAGGTCGCCGACCCGGATCGTGGCCAGCACCGCAGGCCTGGCCGGCGCGGCGTGGGCGACTTGCGCCAGACCCAGGGCCGGCAAGGCCGCCAGGGCCAGAATTGCCGCCGTCGAAAGTCTGGCGATGAACCGGCTCATGTCCGCCTCCCCTGTCCTGGCGACGCCGTTCGCGCCGCTTTCGAGAGGTAGAATGACCGGGTTGTTCTACGAATACGCGTTACGTCTGCTTCATGACGTCGTATTCATGGAGTGAACGACCTGTAATCTTTCCGCGCATATTATCGCGAAGAAGAGTTCAGCCGCGCTTCCTTGACCGGCGGACGTTCCAGCGCCTGGTAGACCACCGTGCGCGTCGTCGCGTCCAGGCCCGAGCCCACCCCGCCCAGGCGCTGGATCATGCCGATGAAGAACAGGTCGTTGCTGGGGTCGATCCAGAACCAGGTGCCGGCGCTGCCGCCCCAACTGATCGTGCCGGGCCCGACCGGGGCGCCGGACAGGCGGGGATCGACCGCCACGGCCACGTCCAGGCCGTAGCCCATGCCGGCGCTGAACGGAAACGGCTTCTGGTCGGGCCGCAGCACCCCGGCCGTGCCGTTGGTGGTGACCTGGAAGCTGGGCGGCAGGTGGTTGGACCGCATCAGGGCCACGGTCTCCGGCCGCAGGATGCGCACCCCGTCCAGTTCGCCGCCGTTGAGGATCATCTGGGCGAAGCGGGCGAAATCGCCGGCGGTGGACAGCAGGCCCCCGCCCCCGGACGGCGCCGGCGGCGGCCTGGAGACGTCGCGCCACGGCCCCTCGTTGGCCGGGATCAGCTTGCCCGTCGCCGGATCACCGTCATAGAGGGCGGCCAGGCGCGGCAGCTTCTCGGCCGGGGCCCAGAAGGCGGTGTCCTTCATCTTCAGGGGACGGAAGATCCGCTCCTCCATGAACACCGGCAGGGTCTGGCCCGTCAGGCGCTCGACGATCAGTCCCTGCAGGTCGGCGGCGACGCTGTAGCGCCACATCACCCCCGGTTGGGCGTACATCGGCAGCATGGCCACCTTGCGGACCATGTGGTCCAGGCTGTCGGACTGCAGCACCCCGGCCCGGTAATAGGCCTGGTCGGCCAAGCTGGCCGGATCGTCGGCCAGGCCGTAGGCGAAGCCGGCCGTGTGGGTCATCAGCTCGCGCATGGTCGGCGGGCGGCTGACCGGAGTCAGGATCGGCCGTCCCTGGGCGTCGACGCCCGAGGCCACGCGCAGGTCGGCCAGCTCCGGCAGATATTCGGTGACCGGATCGTCGAGCCGCCACCGGCCCTCCTGGTAAAGGATCAGCATCGCCACCCCGGTGACCGCCTTGGTCTCGGAGCGGATGCGGAAGATGGCGTCGGCGGGCATGGCCTCGCCGGTCTCCAGGCTGCGCTTGCCGAAGGCCTTCAGCGAGACGATCCGGCCGTGGCGCCCCAGCACCGTGACGCCGCCGGCGATCTGGCCCTGGTCGACCAGGGCCTGCATCGTCTCGTCCAGCTTGCGCAACCGCTCGGCCGAGAACCCGGCCGTCTCGGGCTTGGCCACCGGCAAGGCCGCGGCGCCCGCCGCCCCGGCGGCGGCCAGCCCCAGCAGGCCGGCCAGGGCGCTGGCGGTGCGCTTGAACACCGTGTTCATGTGATCAGATCGCGTCATCCCGGCGCAAGACTAGCGAAGATCCAGGACCGACCCAAGGCGCGACGCCTCCGGCGGGCCGGATGAATGCGCCGCGCGCGGGATGACGAACGAGGGAGGCATCACTTGGGCCGGAACCGCTTGGACGTCGGGAAGCCCTTGGGCGACAGCTTGCCGGCGCCGGCGCGGCGGCCGATCCAGTCCTTCCACTCGGTCCAGTCGCGGCGACGACCGGCCGTGTCGATCCAGAAGGCGCCGCCGTCGGTGGTGAATGAGATCGCGTCGCGCAATCCCCCTTCACGGTACGACTGCAGCTTGACGCCCTTGCCGCGCGGCATTTCCGGCAGCTCCTCCAGCGGGAAGATCAGGATCTTGCCGTTGTCGCCGATCACCGCGATCTGGTCGCCGACCGCCTCCAGGCAGAAGGCGGCGCCGGCGGAGTCGACGGTCAGCACCTGCTTGCCCGCCTTGCGGTTGGCCAGGGCCTCTTCCTCCGGCATCAGGAAGCCATAGCCCTGTTTCGAGGCCAGGAAGCGTTTGCGCCCGGCCTTGAACGGGAACATGTCGATGATCTTCACCTTGTCGTCGAGCTCGATCATCATCCGCACGGGCTCGCCATGGCCCCGCGCCGACGGCAGGTTGGCGCAGCTGATCGTGAAGAACCGCCCGTCGCTGGTGAACAGCAACAGCTTGTCAGTGGTCTCGGCCGGGGCCAGGAACCCCAGCTTGTCGCCTTCCTTGAACTTCAGCTCGGACGGGTCGTCGATCTTGCCCTTGGCGGCGCGAATCCAGCCGCGGTCCGACAGGATGACGGTGATCGGCTCGCGCACGATCATCGCCTCCAGGGCGGCGTCGGCGTCGACCACCGGCGCGTCCGCGAAGATCGAGCGGCCGATCACGCCGGTCGGGCGTGGCTTGTCGTGCGGATGCTGGATCTTGACCAGGATGGCGCGCACCTGGCGCAGGCCCGTGCCGACCAGGTCCCACTGCTTGCGGTCGCTGGCCAGCATGCCCAGGATGCCGTCGCGCTCCTCCACCAGTTCGGCGTGCTCGCGGCGGATCTCCATCTCTTCCAGCTTGGCCAGCTGGCGCAGGCGGGTGTTGAGGATGGCGTCGGCCTGGATCTCCGACAGGGCGAAGGCGGCGATCAGCTTCTGCTTGGGCTCGTCCTCGTAGCGGACGATGCGGATCACCTCGTCCAGATTGAGGTAGGCGATCAGCAGGCCGTCCAGGATGTGCAGGCGGGCTTCGATCTTGGCCAGGCGGTGGCGGGCCCGGCGGGTCAGCACCTCGCGGCGGTGGGCCAGGAAGGCCATCAGGCACTGCTTGATGCCCATCACGCCCGGCGTACCCTTGGCGTCCAGCACGTTGATGTTAACCGGGAAGCGGCTTTCCAGCGCCGAGAGCTTGAACAGGCTCTCCATCAGCACCTCGGGCTCGACGTTCTTGGACTTGGGCTCGAGGACCAGGCGAATGTCCTCGGCGCTCTCGTCGCGCACGTCGCCCAGCAGGGCGGCCTTCTTGCTATCGATCAGGTCGGCCAGCTGTTCGACCAGGTCGGACTTTTTGACCTGGTACGGGATCTCGGTGACGACGATCTGGTAGGTGCCGCGGCCGGTGTCTTCCTTCTCCCATTTCGCGCGGGTGCGCACCCCGCCGCGACCGGTCTCGTAGGTCTCCAGCAGGCTCTCGCGGGACTCGACGATCACACCGCCGGTCGGGAAGTCGGGGCCCGGCACGCGCTCCAGGATCTCGGCGGTGGTCGCCTCGGGCTTGCCCAGCAGCAGCAGGCAGGCGTCGATCAGCTCGGCCGGGTTGTGCGGCGGGATCGAGGTGGCCATGCCCACGGCGATGCCCGACGAGCCGTTGGCCAGCAGGTTGGGGAAGCCCGACGGCAGGACCACCGGCTCCTCGTCCTGGCCGTCGTAAGACGGCTTGAAGTCGACCGCGTCCTCGTCGATGCCGTCCAGCAGCAGCATGGCCGCGGCGGTCATCTTGCACTCGGTGTAGCGCATGGCGGCGGGATTATCGCCGTCGATGTTGCCGAAGTTGCCCTGGCCGTCGACCAGCGGCACGCGCTGGGCGAAGTCCTGGGCCAGGCGGACCAGGGCGTCGTAGATCGACTGGTCGCCGTGCGGGTGGAAGTTGCCCATCACCTCGCCGACCACCTTGGCGCACTTGCGCGCGGCGCCTTCGGGGTTGAGGCGCATGTTGTTCATCGCGTGCAGCACGCGGCGGTGCACGGGCTTCAAGCCATCGCGCACGTCGGGCAGGGCCCGCGAGCCGATCGTCGACAGCGCATAGGCCAGGTAGCGCTTGGACAGCGCCTCGCTCAGCGGCTCATCAAGGATGCGGCCGTCTTCCGGGCCGCCGGGGGGAGGTAGGACTGGTTTGTTCATCGGGGAGATTCGTTACGCGTGAAAGGCACAGTAGCAGATGTGGCAGGCAGGCTTCGAGAGTTTGGGATACGGCTCACTTGCCCCCTACGGGTCGCTTCGCGACCGTCTTCCCCCGGAGGGGGAAGAGCCTAGGCGCGAAGGCTCCGCCCCCTCTGGGGGCGGACAGACCGCGCAGCGGTCAGGTGGGGGCAAGGGGGCGAACCCTCACAACCGCCCCGCCTCGCCCAGCCGGTCCAGCAGCCACACCCGGGCGGGGGGCAGCGGCTTGTTCAGAGGGTGGAACACGAACTGCTCGAGGAAGTGGCCGGTGATGTCCAGGCCCGCCCCGACGTCGCCGTCGACCAGCCCGCCCTGGGCCGAAAGCATGAACGGCGGCAGCGGCAGCAGCTTGTCGTGATACGGCGCGCCGGCCTCGCGGCTGACCGCCCGGCCGGTGCGCGGGCTGACATAGACCAGGTCGTCCAGAGCGCCGGTGGCGGCGCATCGGGACAGGTCCAGGCCAAAGCCCAGGTCCTGCAGCAGCCCGGCCTCGAACCGCACATAGACCGCCGGCCAGATGGCCGGGACAGCCAGGGCGGCGATCAGGGCCTCCAGGGCGTGGAAGGCCCCCGGATGAGCCTCGCGCTCGGGCAGAGCCCCGGCGGCCACGGCGGCGGCGGCCGACAGCCCCGACAGGGCCAGGGGCTCGTCGAATAGCGACGAAGGCCCCTCGCCCATCGGCTCCAGACTAGCCGCGCCCAGCTGGTCGCTGACCCGGGCGCGGTAGCGGGCGATGACCTTGGCGCCGGCCTGCAGGAAGGGCTTCATCCGCCGCGAGGCCGCGCCCGAGACATGGGCGGCGAACTTGCCGCGATCCTGGGTCAGGAGCTCGACGATCGCCCCGGTCTCGCCATGGACCCGCGCCGACAGCACGAAGGCCTCGTCTTCCCACTCCATCTAGGCCTGGGTCCCCCAGCCCACGATCGTCTCGATCAGCGGCCGCCACGCCGGCTGGACCGGCAGGCCCAGCACGTCGCGCAGGGTCGTCTCCAGTTCGTCGGCCGACAGGTCGCGTTGCTCGACCAGGGCCCCGCCGGCGTCCCGCCAGGTCAGGCGGTTGTTCTTCAGGGCGTAGCGGGCGGTCGGCGTGGTGCGGCCGGCCGTCAGGCTGAAGGTGAAGTGCGAGCTGGGATGGGCGTAGGTGTAGAAGTTGGCCTGCTCGTAGTCCTGGTCGGCCCAGGCGCCGAGCGCCACCTGGTAGGTCGCCGCCCAGCGGCCCGAGAGGTTGGCCTGGACCTGCCGCTCGCCGCCCAGTTCGTCGATCGGCAGGATGCGGAAATCGCCGTTGGGCGTGGCCTGCACCGCGTCGGAGAACAACGCCAGCGGCCCGGTCAGCACGCAGCCGCCGAAGCCGACGTCGGCCAGCCAGGTCGTGTCGTCGCCTGGCGCCCGCACGGCCAGCATCATGTGCGAGCGCGGGCGCGGCGGCAAATGGTCGGGAACCATCCACAGCACCCGCGCCATCAGCCCCGTGACCTCGAAGCCCAGGGCCGTCAGCACCCGCTTGAACAGGCCGTTCTGCTCGTAGCAATAGCCCCCTCGCCCGGCCGCGATCAGCTTGGCGTCGACCTCGGCCGGGTCCAGGCTGATCGCCTTGCCCAGCAGCACGTCGAGGTTCTCGAAGGGAATCGCGTCGGGGTGCTTCTGGTGCAGGGCGCGCAGCACGTCGAGCGTCGGCTCGCGCGGGCCGTCATAGCCGATGCGGGCGAAATAGGCGTCCAGGTCAACGCTGGGCGAGGCCGCTTGGGCGGGCGCAATGTCAAGCTTGCTCACGGGCCGATATTCCCTGTCTGTTCTCAGGCCTACAGGTAACGCTTCGGCGCGGGATTGCCACCCCGCGCCGAACGCTAGCGCGCCCTAAACGTCGAAATCCAGGCCCATGTCGTTGAACAGGCCGCGCTCCTCGGCCCAGTTCTCCTTGACCTTGACGTGCAGGAACAGGTGGATCTTGCGGTCCAGGATGTCCTGCAGCTCTTCGCGGGACGCCTTGCCGATCCACTTGATCACCTCGCCGCCCTTGCCCAGCACGATGGCCCGCTGGCCGTCGCGCTCGACATAGATGGTCTGCTCGATGCGGGCGCTGCCGTCCGGGCGTTCCTCGAAGGCGGTGGTCTCCACCGAGGCGGCGTAGGGCAGCTCCTCGTGGACACGCAGGTAGATCTTCTCGCGGGTGATCTCGGCGGCCAGCAGGCGGGCCGGCAGGTCGGCGGTCTGGTCTTCCGGATAGAGCCAGGGCCCCTCCGGCATCAGCGAGGCCAGCTTGGCCATCAGGTCGTCGACGCCGGCGCCGGTGGCGGCGCTGATCATGAACACCTCGGAATAGACCCCGGTGTCGTGGAGGTCCTGGGTGACGGCCAGCAGGGTCTCGCGCTTGACGCCGTCGATCTTGTTCAGCGCCAGGATCACCTGGCGGCCGGCGGCCTTCAGGCCCTCGATGATGGTCTGGACGTCCTGCACCGAGCGGTGCTCGCCCGGGGTGGCGCTGCGCTCGCGCACGGCCAGTTCGGCCTGGACGTCGACCAGGTGGACGACGACTTCGCTGTCCTCAGCGCCGCTCCAGGCGGAGCGGACCATGGCGCGGTCCAGGCGGCGACGGGGGGTGAAGATGCCGGGGGTGTCGACCAGGACGATCTGGGTCTGGCCGGTCATGGCTACGCCGCGCACGGGAAAGCGCGTGGTCTGGACCTTCTGGGTGACGATCGAGACCTTGGCCCCGACCATGCGGTTGACCAGGGTGGACTTGCCGGCGTTCGGGGCGCCGATGATGGCGGCGAACCCAGCGCGGGTGTTTTGGTTTTGGGAGGTGGTGTCAGTCATTGCGGGTGCGTGTAGCACCGATGCGCCGCGGGGGCTAACACTTGCCCCCGCCTGACCGCTTCGCGGTCTGTCCGCCCCCAGAGGGGGCGGAGCCTTCGCGTTCTAGGCTCTTCCCCCTCTGGGGGAAGACGGTCGCGAAGCGACCCGTGGGGGGCAAGCGATCGCCGCCTAGACCCCCGCCCCTTCCCGCTCCAGCAGCGCCTTGGCGGCGGCCTTCTCGGCCTCCTGCCGCGAGCGGCCCTCGGCATGGACCGGATCCAGCCCGGCCACCGTCACCTGCACGGTGAACACCGGCGCATGGTCGGGACCCTTGCGGTCCTTGACCGCGTAGGTCGGCAGCGGCTTGCCCTTGCCCTGAGCCCATTCCTGCAGCGCGGTCTTGGGGTCGCGCGGCTTGCCCTGGTTGGCGCGCTCGAACTCGTCGGCCCACAGGTCCAGGAACACCCGCCGGGCCGTCTCCAACCCGCCGTCGCGGTAGAGCGCCGCCATCAGCGCCTCGGCGGCGCCGGCCAGGATCGAGTCGGTCTCGCGGCCGCCGATCTTGCTGGACGAGGCCGACAGGCGCAGAGCTGGGCCGACATTGGCGGCCCGGGACACCCGGGCGCAGGTCTCGCGGCTGACCAGGGCGTTCAGGCGTGGGGCCAGCTCGCCTTCCTTGGCCTTGGGAAAACGTTCGGCCAGGGCCTCGGCGGCCAGCAGGCCCAGCACGCGGTCGCCGATGAACTCCAGCACCTCGTTGTCGCCGGCCTTCTTGGCCCCATCGCCCACGCTGGCGTGGGTCAGGGCCAGCTCCAGCAACTGGCGATCCTGGAACGTATGGCCGATCCGGCGCTCCAGGTCGCCGACGGCGACGGCGCGCCGATCGGTCATTTCAGGACGCGGAAGAAGCGGCTCGGCCGGGCCTCGGTGAACCAGGTCCACGGCTTGAACAGGTGGGCGTCGGCGTTCCAGGACAGCAGGATCAGCTGGGCGCGGCCCACCAGGTTCTCGGCCGGCACGAAGCCGACGCCTTCCTGCATCCCGATGTACTGGTCGTTGGCGTAGTCCCACTTGCACGTGCCGGGGCCGGTCTTGAAGGCCGAGACACCCGGATCAAAGCGGCTGTCCAGCGAGTTGTCGCGGTTGTCGCCCATGAAGAAGTAGCAGCCCTGCGGCACCACATAGACGCCCGTGTTGTCGGCGTCGCTGTCGGGGCCGTAGTCCTGGGTGGCGTATTTGCGGCCTTCGGGATTGGTCTCCTCGAAGCGGCCGGCGCGGATGGTGCCGTAGCCGGTGTCGACCAAGGCCGAGGGCATCTCCCTGCGCGGCAGGGCCTTGCCGTTGATGTAGACCACACCGCCGCGCACCTGCACCCGGTCGCCGGGCACGCCGATCAGGCGCTTGATGTAGTCGACATTGGGGTCGCGCGGCAGCTTGAAGACGATGATGTCGCCGCGAGTGGGCGCCTTGCCCAGGATGCGGCCGTCGAACAGCGGCGGGCTGAACGGGATGGAATGCTTGGACCAGCCGTAGCTGTACTTCGACACGATGATGTAGTCGCCCTGGTAGAGGTTGGGCTCCATCGACGCCGACGGGATCGTGAACGGCTGGAACAGCAGCACCCGCAGCACCAGGGCGATCGCCAGGGCGTAGGCGACCGTCTTGACGATCTCGATGAACTCCTTGACCGCCCCGGCCTTGTCGTCGGGCGTTTCGGTGTCGGCGGCTTCGGTCATGCGCTGCAGGGCTCTCGACGAAATGGACGGCGGGCGAACCCGACGCGCCTAGCTAGACGGGGTTTACGACGGGAGCAAGCGTGGCGCCCGTTAACTCGCCTTCATGGCGTGCGCGGCCCGACGTCGCGCCCCAAACCGGCGCGTGGTCCAGCTTGATCCCGGAGTCCGGGGTCAAAATGTGGCGAGGATCGCCAGCAGCACCAGGGCGAAGAAGCCCCAACTGACCACCAGCCAGGCCAGCGGCCGCGCCTGCCAGGGCTTCGGCTGCCCGCCACGCGCCGTCTTGCCGTCGGCATCGCTCCAGATGGCCATGTGCTTCCCCGTCCCAGAACGGCGCCGTAGGCGGCGCTTGGGAATGCTGGGTGCAAGGCAGGGGCCGCGCTTTTTAGGTCCTCCCCCGTGGGGGAGGCGGCCGAAGGCCGGTGGGGGGATGTTGCCGGGGGACGAAACACTCCCCCCCCTCCGTCGGCTGCGCCGACACCTCCCCCACAGGGGGAGGATCTATCTAGGTCGCAGGCACCGCCTCGATGATCACGAAGGCCTGGGCGTAGGGATGGTCGTCCGTGAGCGACAGGTGGACCACCGCCGTCATGCCCTCGGGGACCATCGCGGCCAAGCGCTCGGCCGCGCCGCCGGTCAGGGCCATGGTCGGCTTGCCCGACGGCAGGTTGACCACCCCCATGCCCGCCAGGTGGACGCCGCGTTTCAGGCCGGTGCCCAGGGCCTTGGAGCAGGCCTCCTTGGCGGCGAAGCGCTTGGCGTAGCTGGAGGCGCGGTCGGGCTTGCGCTCGGACCGCTTGCGCTCGATCTCGGTGAAGACCTTGTTCGTGAACCGGTCGCCGAAGCGTTCGAGGGACTTCTCGATCCGGCGGATGTCGCACAGGTCCGAGCCGATCCCGATGATCACGCGACCGTCTCCAGGCGGGCGGCGTCCATCAGGGCCCGCATCCGCTGCATGGCCTGGGGCAGGCCCACGAAAATCGCTTCCCCTATGAGAAAGTGGCCGATGTTCAGCTCGGCGACCTGCGGGATGGCGGCGATCGGCTTGACCGTGGCGTAGTCGATGCCGTGGCCGGCATGGACCTCCAGGCCCAGGCTGGCGGCCAGTTCCGCCCCGGTCTTCAGCCGTTGCAGGATGGCGGCGGCGCGGTCGGCGTGGCCCTCGCGGGCGGCGTCGCAATAGGCGCCGGTGTGCAGTTCGACCACCTGGGCGCCGGCCTCGGCCGAGGCGCGGATCTGGGCGGGATCGGCCTCGATGAACAGCGACACCCGCGCGCCGACGGTCCGCAGGCGGGCGACAGCCTCGACGATACGGACCTTGCCGCGCACCACGTCCAGCCCGCCCTCGGTGGTGACCTCCTCGCGACGCTCGGGCACCAGGCAGGCGGCGTGCGGCCGGGCCTGCAGGGCGATGCCGACCATCTCGTCGGTGACCGCCATCTCGAAGTTCAGCGGCTTGCCACGCTTGAGGCAGAGATCGGTCAGCAGGACGATGTCGGCGTCGCTGATGTGGCGGCGGTCCTCGCGCAGGTGGGCGGTGATGCCGTCGGCGCCGGCCGCCAGGGCTAGCTCCGCGGCCCGCACCGGCTCGGGATAGCTGGCTCCGCGCGCGTTGCGGATCGTGGCCACGTGGTCGATGTTGACGCCGAGCCGCAGCATGCCGATCAGCCCTTCAGGCGCCGGCTGCCCGGATCCTCGATCGGCACGGCCGCCAGTTCCGGCGGCAGGGCGTCGGCCGGATAGGCCGGGACCTCCAGGCTGCACAACGACACCAGCGGCACGCCGACATCGACCTTGCCGCCCGAGCGGTCGACGATGCAGGCCGCGGCGATCACGTCGCCGCCGGCCGCCTGGATCGCGGCGATGCACTCGCGCGACGACAGGCCGGTGGTGACGATGTCCTCGACCATCACCACCTTCTGGCCAGGCTCCAGGTGGAAGCCGCGGCGGAACTTGAAGGCGCCGCCCTCGCGTTCGACATAGATCGAGGCGACGTTCAGCCAGCGGGCGGTCTCGTAGCCCGGGATGATGCCGCCCACGGCGGGCGAGACGGCCACGTCGGGCTGGCCCACCGTGGCCACGATCTTCTCGGCCAGCGCCTTGCAGAGGCGGGCGCAGCGCTCGGGCCGCATGAACACCAGGTTCTTCTGCAGGAAGACGGGGCTGTGCAGGCCGGAGGACAGCACGAAGTGGCCTTCGCGCAGGGCGCCGGCGGCGCGGAATTCGTCGAGAACGTCATCGTTGGTCATGAGAGGGGGATATAGGCGGAGCGGCGCGAGTCTACAAACCGCGCGACGGCAAACTCGCGCCACGAGGGAACAATACCGCCGCTCAGCCGCTATGGTTTGGTCCCCACGTGTGTAAGGCGGACACGAGTCGTCCCGGGTCAGCGCTTCAAGGCCGCCCGTGAGTCGCGACGGCCACCCGCCGAAGTAAGCGCGTGCGCGAAAACCTCCCGACGACCAGCCGATCCGCGACCGCGGACCTGTGAGCAACCCTGGAAGGTGGCTCCCCATGACCAACTATCTGATCGAGACCTCGGCGAGCCTGTTGAAGAAGGCGAACGACCTGGACCTGCTGGCCCGGCGCGCCAGCAAGCCCGGCCACGCCAGCATCTACCGCCGCGTGGCCGACACCAGCCGCGTGGCGGCCGCCTTCGCCAAGATCAACGAGACCCTGGACTGGCGCGACGCGCAGGCCGGTGTAGGGAAGGAGCCATGTCCGACGATTCCTTCCCCCCTCCCCGCCCCCGCGTAGGCTGCGGCGCGGCGATCCTCGACGCCCAGGGCCGGATCCTGCTGGTCCAGCGCCGCCGCCCGCCCGAGGCCGGCTGCTGGGGGCAGCCCGGCGGCAAGCTGGACTGGGGCGAGAACGGCCGCGCTTGCGCCGAGCGCGAGATCCTCGAGGAACTGGGAATCACCGTCGTCGCCGGCCCAGTGCTGTGCGTCACCGACATGATTGCCGAGGACAGCCACTGGGTGGCGGTGACCTATCGCGCCGACGGCTGCGTGGGCGAGCCGGCCATCCAGGAGCCGCAGGCCCTGGCCGACTGGGGCTGGTTCGCCTTGGACGCCCTGCCCTCGCCCCTGACCGCCGCGACCCTCGACGCGGTCGCCGCGCTTAAGGCATAAGCTCGCGCCAACCGCCGACCCAACCAGGAAGACCCGCCATGTCCGTCGTCACCCTCAAGCGCTGGAACATCTCGATGGGCGCCGGCCAGCCCCTGGCGGTGATCGCCGGCCTGAACGTGCTGGAGAACGTCGACCTGGCGCTGGAGGTCGGGCGCGAGCTGAAGGCGATCACCGCCGAGCTGGGCCTGCCCTATGTGTTCAAGGCCAGCTTCGACAAGGCCAACCGCTCGTCGATCACTAGCTATCGCGGCCCGGGCCTGAAGGACGGCCTGGCCATGCTGGCCGAGATCAAGGCCAAGCTGGACGTGCCGATCGCCACCGACATTCACGAGGTCGACCAGGCCGAGCCGGTGGCCGCCGTCGCCGACCTGGTGCAGATCCCCGCCTTCCTGTGCCGCCAGACCGACCTGATCGTCGCCGCCTCGCGGGCCACGGCGGCGGCCGGCGGCTGGCTGCACGTCAAGAAAGCCCAGTTCATCGCTCCCTGGGACTGCAAGAACATCGTCCACAAGGCCCGCGAGGCCGCGCCGGACCTGCAGATCGTGCTGTGCGAACGCGGCGCCTCGTTCGGCTACAACAACCTGGTGGTCGACATGCTGGGCATCGCGCAGATGCAGAGCCTGGGCGTGCCGGTGACCATCGACGCCACCCACGCTGTCCAGCTGCCCGGCGCCGACCCGCGCACCGCCGGCGGCTCGACCGGCGGCCGCCGCGAGGGCGTGCCGATCATCGCCAAGGCCGCCGTGGCGGCGGGCGCGGACGGAGTGTTCCTGGAGTTCCATCCCGAGCCCGACAAGGCCCTGTGCGACGGCCCCAGCTGCCTGCCGCTGAGCGACGCGGCGGGTTTGCTGCGGACCTTGAAGGCGCTGCACGGGGTGGTGCGCGGTTAGGGGCCAACACACCTCCCCTTTTTACCGTCATTCCGGGCCTGGTGCCCGGAACCCCTCGTTCAGCTGACGGTGAGATGCTTTGGCGCGCTGGCGCGCCACACCCCCGCACTTGCGGCGGACAAAGGGGTCCCGGGCACAAGGCCCGGGATGACGGAGCTAGTTGGAATGATGGGGAAGCCCCGGCCGCCCTATCCCCGCGTCCGGTCCACCGTCTCCACCGTCGGGCACGTCCGCAGCGCCGCCGAGATGTTGGTCAGGTGCTTGGCGTCGCGCACCTCGACGTCGATGTCGACGTCGAAGAAATCGCTCTGCCGGTGGTGCATGCGCAGGTTGACGATGTTGCCGCCGGCCTCGCCGATGATCGTGCAGACTTGGCCCAGCACGCCCGGCGCGTTGCCGATGGTGGCGTGCAGGCGGGCCAGGGACACCGTCTCGCGCTCGGCCTCGGCCGTCCAGTTCAGGTCGCGCCAGAGGTCCTCGCGGTCCTCGTATTCGGCCAGCTTGGGGCAATCGATGGTGTGAACGTCCAGCCCCTCGCCGTCCTCCCGCAGGATGCCGACGATGCGGTCGCCCGGCACCGGGCTGCAGCAGTGGGCGAAGTGCAGCGAGACGCCGGGTGTCAGGCCGCCGCCGCGCACATAGAGCCGCGCGGCCGTGCCGCCCTCGATCTTGCGCCGCGCCGTGGCTACGGCGACGTCCGTGTCCTTCATGCCCGGGAAGGCCGTCTCCAGCACCTGGCTGGGCGAGACGCGGCCGCGGCCGACGGCGTCGAACAGGGCTTCCTCGGCCTCCAGGGCGAAGCGCTCCAGGATCGGGCGCAGCGACACGTCCTTCAGCTTCTTGCCGGCCCGCTCGAACACCTGCTCCACCGAGGCGCGGCCCAGGCGCAGGAACTCTTCCTTCTCGGTCTGGCGGATGTGACGGCGGATGGCCGAGCGCGCGCGGCCGGTCACCGTCAGCGAGCGCCAGTCCGGCGGCACCACCGGCTTGGAGCCCCGCACCACCTCGACCACGTCGCCGTTGTTGAGCAGGGTCCGCAGCGGCTTCAGCTCGCCGTTGATCTTCACCCCGATGCAGGTGTCGCCGACGCTGGTGTGGACCGCATAGGCGAAGTCCAGCGGCATGGCGCCCCGCGGCAGGCTGACCAGCTTGCCCTTGGGCGTGAAGACGAACACCTGGTCGAGGAACATCTCCAGCTTGGCGTGCTCGACCAGTTCCTCGGCGTCGCCGCCGTGCTCCAGCACCTGGACCAGCTGGCGCAGGTTGGCCAGGGGATCGCGGCCGCCGGCCGCCTCCATGCCTTCCAGGTCCAGGCCGTACGAGGCGTCCTTATAGCGGAAGTGGGCCGCCACGCCCTCCTCGTTGACCCGGTCCATGGCCTCGGTGCGGATCTGCATCTCGATGCGCATGCCGCGCGGCCCCACCACCGTGGTGTGCAGCGAGCGGTAGTTGTTGCGCTTGGGGGTCGAGATGAAGTCCTTGAAGCGGTCGGGCACGCTGGACCAGGCGCGATGCACCACGCCCAGGGCGCGGTAGCAGTCCTCCTCGCTGTCGACGATCACCCGGAAGGCGTAGATGTCGGACATCTGGGAGAAGCCGATCGACTTGCGCTGCAGCTTGCGCCAGATCGAATAGGGCGACTTCTCGCGGCCGAACACCCGGGCCGGCAGGCCCGACGATTCCAGGCGGGCGGCGATCTCCTGGCTGACCAGGGCCACGGCCCCGCCCTGCTCGGCGCGCAGGGTGTCCAGCCGGCGGATGATCGCGTTGCGGGCCACCGGGTTGGTGTGCTCGAAGGACAGTTCCTCGAGCTCGGTGCAGATGCGGTGGCAGCCGATGTTGCGGGCCAGGGGCGCGTAGATGTCGCGCGTCTCGCGAGCGATGCGTTCGCGCTTGGCCTGGCTCTTGATGAAATGCAGCGTCCGCATGTTGTGCAGACGGTCGGCCAGCTTGACCAGCAGAACGCGGACGTCCTTGGAGATGGCCAGGATGAACTTGCGCAGGTTCTCGGCCTGGCGGGCGTGCTCGGCCTGGAGCTCCAGCTTCGACAGCTTGGTGACGCCCTCGACCAGCTCGCCGATCTCGTCGCCGAACAGCTTGGCGATCTCTTCCTTGGTGACCGGGGTGTCCTCGATCACGTCGTGCAGCAGGGCCGTGACGATGGTGGCGGTGTCCAGCCGGTATTCGGTCAGGATACCCGCCACCTCGATCGGGTGGGCGTAGTAGGGGTCGCCGCTGGCCCGCGTCTGGCTGCCGTGCATGCGCATGGCGTAGACATAGGCGCGGTTCAGCAGGGCTTCGTCGGCCGTCGGATCGTAGGCGTGGACACGCTCGATCAGCTCGTACTGGCGGAGAAACTTCTGGCGGGGCTTGGCGGCCGGGGCCGCGGGGGCCGCGTCGTTGGCGGCCGGTAGAGACGAAGACGCGCCCGATTCCTCTCCAGCAGATGGAGAGATCTCGGGCGCGCGGTCGGACGGAGCGGCGGCGGGCGCCGCTTCGAGAATGAGAGGGTCTGCGCCGTCGGGGCTCAGTACCGCTCCTCCTGACCGCCGTCGCGGTCGCTCTGCAGGGCGCGGACCAGTTCCAGTTCGCTCATCTGCATGTGGGTGGGATCGGCCAGCAGGGCGAGGGTTTCGGCCTCTTCCTCGGCTTCGGTGTGCTCGTCCACGCGCTGCAGCGTGGTGATCAGCTGTTCCTTCAGGCCCTCGTGGTCGACCACGTCGTCGGCGATCTCGCGCAGGGCGACGACGGGGTTCTTGTCGTTGTCGCGATCGACGAGCAGCGAGGCGCCGGCCGAGATGCCGCGCGCCCGGTGGGCGGACAGCAGGACCAGAGCGAAGCGGTTGGGAACCTTCTCGACGCAATCTTCGACGGTGACGCGGGCCATGAATTCCTCGGGCTATGAGCCTTGGTTATCGCAAAATAGGGTCTTGAGCGGCGTTACACAACGCCGCATCGGCAAAGTCCCGGCTTTCGCGAGGGGGCGCTTATGCCGGGTTTGGCCGGAGAAGTCCAGACTTCCATGCGCGCGCCGCCCCACGGCGGATGTTGGGTTGACCTAACATCTCAATCAATGTTAGGTAAACCCAACTCGATGATGGGAGAACCCAACATGAACCCGACCTGGCCGACCAACTGGCGCTACACGCTCGGCGCCATCGCCGCGTGGATGCTGTTCCTGGCGTGCGTGACGGGCGTAACGGTTGGACGGGCCTCCGGTTGGCCGCTCGCCGTGCTGGTCTTCCTGGCGCTTGTCCCCGCCGTCACGGTGGCCTTGCAGTTCCGCGCCGCCTACAGGCTGATCGCGGCTCAGGACGAGTTCGTCCGCGCCCTGACGCTGAGGCGAATGGTCGTCGCGGCCGCCGCCGCAATCGCGCTGGCCACAGCCTGGAGCGTGATGGAACTCATCGGGCTGCCCCGCCTGCCGGCCTGGCTGATCTATCCGCTATTCTGGGGCCTGTTCGGGATCGCGACCCCGCTGATCCGGGACACCCGCGCATGAAGAGCCGCCTGAAGGTGCTGCGGGCCGAGCGCGGCTGGACCCAGGAGCAGCTCAGCCAAGCGGTGGGCGTGTCGCGCTACGCCATCAACGCCCTGGAGACTGAGCGGCACGACCCGTCGCTCGATCTGGCGTTCCGGATCGCCGGCGCCTTCGGCCTGACGATCGAGGAGATCTTTCCCAATCCTCACGCCCAGAGGTCCCGCGACGTCGCCTGAGCGAGTCTGGGGGCGGCCAGCGGGTCGCCCCTCCCTTACCGGCTCTTCTGCGGATAGATCGTCTCGCCGCGCTCCAGCATGGCCACGAAGGTCTCGATCTTCTTCCTGCGCCCCGCCTCCGTCTTCATGTTGTGCACGCGGAAGGCCAGGGCGAAGCGGTTCTGTTCGGTGAGCTTGCCCAGCATCGCCTTGGCCTGTGGGCTGGCGTCGATCGCGGCCTGCAGATCGTCGGGGATCTTCAGGCTCTTGCCGCTGCCATAGGCGCGATCCCAGCGCCCGTCGGCCTTGGCCGCCTCCACTTCCCGGAGGCCGTGCGGGGTCATCCGCCCCTCGGCGACCAGGCGCGCGACATTGTCGACATTGATCTGGCTCCAGACGCTCTTGCGGCCGCGCGGCGTGTAGCGCTGCAGGAAGCTCTGGTCGTCGAAGCCCTTGCGCACCGCGTCGATCCAGCCCCAGCACAGCACCACGTCGATCGCCTGCTTGGGGGTGATCGAGGGCAGGCCCGAGCCAACCTTGTGGATCTTGATCCAGACCTCGCTCTGCTTGTCATGGTGACGCGAGAGCCAGTCGTGGAAGGCGTCGGCGTCGACGAATTCGTGGACGTGATCGGGGTTGACCTCGATGGCGGCCATCAGCGGTTCTCGGCGAGCGTGACGTCCCGGGCGCGAGCCCGGGACGATGGAAAGGCCTCCCCTACCAGACCTTCACGCGCTTTTCCGGCGGCAGGTACAGGGCGTCGCCCGGCTTGATGCCGAAGGCGGCGTACCAGGCGTCGAGGTTGCGCACGGTGTCGGCTCGGTACTGGTCGGGGGCGTGGCCGTCGGTGACCAGTTGCTGGCGCTCGGCCTCCGGACGGCTGTAGCCGCGCCAGGACTGGGCGTAGGCCAGGAAGAACCGCTGGTCGCCGGTCAGGCCGTCGATCACCGGGGCTGGCTTGCCGCCCAGCGAGGCGTGGTAGGCGTCCAGGGCCGCGGCCAGGCCGGCGACGTCGGCGATGTTCTCGCTGAGGGTCTGCTTGCCGTTCACGGCCAGGTCGGGGAACGGCTTGTAGCCGTCGAACTGGTCGGCCAGGGCCGCCCCGGCCTTCTGGAAGTGCTCCAGGTCGGTCGGGGTCCACCAGTTGCGCAGGCGCCCCTGGCTGTCGAACTGCGCGCCCTGGTCGTCGAAGCTGTGGCTGATCTCGTGGCCGATCGTGCCGCCGGTGCCGCCGTAATTGGCCGCCGCATCAGCGTCGGCGTCGAAGTACGGCGCCTGCAGGATGGCGGCCGGGAAGTTCAGCCCGTTCAGCATCGGCAGGTTCACGGCGTTGACGGTCTGGGGCGTCATCACCCACTGGCCGCGATCGACCGGCTTGCCCAGCTGCCCGATCCAGTAGGCGGTCTCGAACTGCTCCGAGCGCTGGACGTTGCCGACCGGGTCGCCGCGCACGATCTGCAGGGCCGAATAGTCGCGCCACTTGTCGGGATAGCCGACGCCGACCTTCAGCACCTCGACCTTGCGGCGGGCCTCGGCCTTGGTCTCCGGGGCCATCCAGTCCAGACCCTGGATGCGGCGCTCGAACGCGGCCTTGATGGTGTCGACCATGGCCGACACCTCGGCCTTGGACCGGGCCGGGAAGTACTGGCCGACATAGAGCTTGCCGACCACCTCGCCCAGCACCGCGTTGGTCGAGTTGACGCCGCGCTTCCAGCGGGCCGACAGCTGCGGCGTGCCCTGCAGGGCCTGGCCGTAGAAGGCGAAGCGCTCGTCGACAAAGGCCTTGGGCAGCAGGTTCGAATAGTGGTCCAGATAGTGGAAGGCCAGGTAGTCCTTCCAGGTGTCCAGGCTCTCGTCGGCCGCGACCTTGCCCAGGCCCACGACCATGGTCGGATGCCAGACGATGAAACGCGGCTGGTCGGCCAGGCCGGCGGCGGCGAAGAAGGTCTTCCAGTCAAGGCCAGGTGCCTTCGAGACAAAGTCGGCCTGGCTCCAGCTGTTGTTGGCCCTCTGGACGTCGGCGCTGTCGGCCCGGCTGCCCGAGGCCTGGGCGATCTTCGTCTCCAGGGCCATGATCCGCGCGGCCTTGGCCTCGGCGTCGGCGATCCCGCCCAGGGTCAGGACCTTGGCGATGTGGGCGAGGTACTTGTCGCGCACGGTCTTCATCGCCGCCTTGTCCGACAGGTAGTATTCGCGGTCGGGCATGCCCAACCCGCCCTGCAGCAGGAACGGCGCGTACTTGCTGGTGTCGTCGAACGACGGCGAGGCCCACAGGCCCAGCACGTTGTCGGTGTAGAAGTCGGTGGCGTTCAGGGCGTCGACGTCGGCGCGGACGTTGCCGCCTAGCACGGTGGCGAGGTCGGTGCGGCTCTTGATCGCCGCGATCCGCGCCAAGCCCGCCTGCATCGGCGCCAGCCCGGCCTTCTCGATGGCGGCTTCGTCCATGTAGCTGGCGTAGTAGTCGCCGACCTTCTTGGCGTCGGGCGAGCCGCCGTCCTTGGCCGCGGCCTGGATCAGGTCGACGGTGCGCTTGGCGGCCTGCTCGACCAGGATGGCGCCGACGCCGTAGCTGCTGCGGTCGGCAGGGATCGGGTTGGCCTTGATCGCCGCGCCGTTGGCGTAGGTCCAGAAGTCGTCGCCGGGCTTGGTCGCCGTGTCGAAGGCGGACTTGTCGACCCCGCTCTTCAGGTCGGCGGCAAAGGCGGGCGCGGAGGCCAGCAGCGCACAGGCGGCGGCGCAGGCGAGCAGCGATCGGGTCAGGGTCATGCAGGAAGTCCCAAGGAGCGCGAGCGCGGCGGCGCTCAGCACGATTTTGGCGCGGACTATCCAGCCGCCTTGGCCAAGCGGCGAATTAAAGTTTGGCAATGTGGACGGCGTGTCCCGCTACGCCGCCGGCTTGGCGTCCATTCCCACCGTGGCGGCGGCCGCCAGCGCCGCCGCCGTCCGACCGTAGACCGGATGGCGCCAGCGGGGCGCGATCTGGGCCAGCGGCCCCATGACGAACAGCCGCTCATGGGCCCTTGGATGCGGCACCACCACCACCCCGTCCAGCACCGTCCGGCCGTGGGCGATCAGGTCCAGGTCGAGGGTGCGCGGCGCATTGGCCTCCGCTCGGACCCGGCCGAAGCGAGCCTCCACGCGATGCAGGGCCTCCAGGACCTCGCTCGCCGACAACCGCGTCTCGACCAGGACGACCCCGTTGAGATAGGCTGGCGCGGCCGGGTCGGGCCAAGCCGCCGAGGTCCACCAGGCGGACCGTCCCGTCACGGCCAGGCCTTCCGACGCCAAGGCGTCGACGGCCGCTTCGAGCAAGACCTCGCGACTCGGGTATGATCCGGGCAGGCTGCAGCCCAGGGCGACCACCACCGCCTGATCGAGCCATTTTTGATCGTGCTGATTTTTCAAGGAATTCCGATCACGTGACCTTCTACCCGACCGAGCGCCTGGCGCTGTTCATCGACGGGGCCAATTTCTTCTCCGCCGCCAAGGCGCTGGGCTTCGACATCGACTACCGCAAGCTGCTGGACGAGTTCCGCAAGCGCGGCGTGCTGGTGCGGGCCTATTACTACACCGCCATCGCCGAGAACGAGGAGTATTCCCCGATCCGTCCGCTGGTCGACTGGCTGGACTACAACGGCTTCACCCTGGTGACCAAGCCGGCCCGCGAGTTCACCGACAGCCAGGGTCGCAAGCGGTGGCGCGGCGACATGGACGTCGAGATCGCTGTCGACATGCTGGAAATGGCCCAGACCGTCGACCACCTGGTGCTGTTCTCGGGCGACGGCGACTTCCGGTCCCTGGTCGCGGCCGTGCAGCGCAAGGGCCGCCGCGTCACCGTGGTCTCGACGATGAAGAGCCAGCCGCCGATGACCAGCGACGACCTGCGCCGCCAGGCCGACAACTTCGTGGACCTGGCCGACCTCGGCGCCATCATCGGCCGGCCGCAGCGGTCCAGCAGCCTGCCCCGCTTCGTCACCGATCCGGCGCGCGGCGCCGACCCGCAAGACGACGCCGACGAGGACTGAGCATGGGCCAGCCCTCCAACATCGTCGGCGAGGTCGTGCCCTCGCCCGCCGAACCGCCGCGCGACTGCCCGCGCTGTCCGCGGCTGGTGGCCTATCGCCGCGAGAACCAGGCGCTCTATCCGGACTGGTTCAACGGCCCCGCCCCGTCGTTCGGCGATCACGAGGCGCGGCTGCTGGTCGTGGGCCTGGCGCCCGGCCGCAAGGGCGCCAACCGCACCGGTCGGCCGTTCACCGGCGACTATGCGGGGACCCTGCTCTACGACACCCTGGTCAAGTACGGCTTCGCCACCGGCAAGTTCGAGGCCCGGCCCGACGACTCCCTGAAGCTGGTCGGCAGCGCCGTGACCAACGCCGTCCGCTGCGCCCCGCCCGGCAACAAGCCTGAGACCTCGGAGGAGAACAACTGCCGGCCGTTCCTGACCGCGCGGCTGGAGATGTTTCCTAACCTGAAGGCCATCGTCACCCTGGGCGACGTCTCGCGCCGCAACCTGCTCAAGGCGCTGGGCCTGAAGGCCTCGGCCGGCCTGCCCGGCCATGGCACCGAGTTCCAGGCCGGTCCGTATCGGGTGTTCAACAGCTACCACTGCTCGCGGCTGAACACGAACACCGGGCGGCTGACCACGCCGATGTTCGAGGCGTTGTTTGAGCGGGTGAAGGCCTATCTGGACGCCAATCCTTAGGGCATCGCGCGGCTTGCCTAGGGCGCGGCCTTCAGGCCCGCGATGAAGTCGCGCGCCATGGCGATGTTGCGCTCCATGAACGCGGCGATCAGCGCCAGGTCCTCGTCCGAATAGCGGGCGTTCAAGTCCTCGCTGGCGGCCTGCAGCGGAGCGTACAGCGCGTTCAGGGCGGTCAGGCTCTCGGGCCTCACCCGCACCACCACGCGGCGGCGATCGGCGGGATCGCTCTCGCGCGCCACGTAGCCGGCGCGTTCCAGCCGGTCGATCAGCCCGGTGATCGCGCCGCTGGTCAGGCCCGTGGCCCTGGCCAGTTCGCCCGCGGTGCGAGGGCCCTGCAACTGCATCAGGTCCAGGCACTCCAGGTCGCTGGCGTTCAGCCCGGCCCGGTTGGCGATCGTCTGGCTGATCAGCACGCCTTGCGCGCTGGCTTCCCGCATCGCCGCCTGCAGTCGCCACAGCAAGGCCTGGCGACCGTCCTCGCCGCCCGTTGACGTCTTCGTCATATTATCTTACCTACTAAGATATTAGATCACTAAGATACATCTGTCGAAGGAACTGACCAATGGACATGGACATCGCCGTCGTCACGACCTTCGCCGCCTTGATCCTGGTCGCCGGCAGCCTGGGCGGCGGCGTCTACGAGACCACGCTGATCGACCGGTTGTGGCCCGACAATCCCGCCCTGGTCCAACCCAGCCGAGGCGGCATCAATCGCAAGCGGTTCTGGATGCCGGCGCACTTCGCCTTCGAGGTCCTGCTGGGCGCGGCGCTGTGGAGCGCCTGGACCCGTCCCGATGCGCGCCGGTGGCTGCTGGCGGCCCTGGTCGCCCACGTGGCGATGCGGGCCTGGTCGTTCGCCTATTTCATTCCGCGCGCGATAGCGTTCGAGAAGGCCGGCGATTTCAACGCCGACCAGCATGCCCGCGCCATGACCTGGGTCCGCGCCAGCGGCTGGCGGCTGCTGCTGGACCTGGCCGCCGCCGCGTCGCTGTGCCTGGCGATCATCGCCCTGCTGGCGACCTGACCTCACCACACCAGCCCGGTCGTCTTCAGCCGCACCCGCGCCAGGGTGTGGTTCGAAGCGAGGAACAGGGTGCGGCCGTCCTCGCCGAACGCGCAGTTGGCGATGGCCGTGCCCGTCTCGATCACCCCGATCAACTCGGCCTGCGACGTCAGCACCAGCACCCCGCCTGGGCCGGTGGCGTAGAGCCGGCCCTCGGTGTCCAGACACAGGCCGTCCGGTAGGCCCGGGCCGCCGGCCGCCCGCAGCGGCATGGCGTCGAAGAACAAGGCCTTTGACGTGGGCAGGCCGTCCGCCCCCAGGTCGTAGACCACCAGCTTGGGATCGTCGGGATCCGAGACCGAAACATAGAGCCGGCTCTGGTCGGGCGACAGGGCGATCCCGTTCGGGAAGCTCAGTTCGGCGTCCAGCAGGTCCAAAGTTCCGTCCGGGCGCAGGCGATAGACGCCGTTGAAGTCCAGCTCGCGCAGCGGCGAGGCGTTGCGGCCCTTCAGGCCGTAGGTGGGATCGGTGAAATAGATCGCCCCCGTCTTCGCCGCCGCCAGGTCGTTGGGGCTGTTGAACCGCTTGCCCTGCCAACGGTCGACTACGAAGGTCTTTTCGCGCGTCTTCAGGTCGATCCTGGCCAGGGCGCGGTTGCCGTGGTCGCAAGCCAGCAGATGACCCGTCGCGTCCAGCGCCATGCCGTTCTGGCCCGGCTCGACGAAGGCGTCGGTGGGCGGGCCGTCATAGCCCGAGGGGTTCAGGACCTCGCTGACGCCGTCCGCCGCGCTCCAGCGGTACATGACGTTGCCCGGCACGTCCGAGAACACCAAGTAACCGCCGTCGCGCACCCAGACCGGGCCTTCAGCCCAGATGAAGCCGTCGGCCAGCTGCTGGATCTCGGCGTCCGGCGCGACGACGGCGTCGAGCTTGGACGAAAGCCGGTGGATCTGGCCGACGATCGGATAGGTCATGGCGGACGCCTCGCTCACGAACGCACCCGCGGCAACGCATCCAGCCAGCGGGCGTAGGCGGCCTCGCGGGTCACCGTGTCGAACGCCGGCGTCAGCACCTCCGCCTCCGGCCGCGCCTTCACCGCGTCCTCGACCGAGCCGTAGATCCCCGCCCCCACCCCGGCGAACAGGGCCGCGCCCAGGGCGGTGGTCTCCTGGTAGCTGGCCCGGTGCACGGGCAGGCCGGTCAGGTCGGCCAGGCGCTGGCTGAACCAGGCGCTCTTGGCCATGCCGCCGTCGATGCGCAGGGCCGCGTCCTCGAAAGCCGAAGGAGCGTCGGCCCGCATGGCCTCGATCAGGTCGCGGCCCTGGAAGACGCAGGAGTCGAAGGTGGCCTGGGCGATCTCGGCCAGGCCGGCGTCACGGGTCAGGCCGAACACCGCGCCGCGCGCCTCGGCGTCCCACCAGGGCGCGCCCAGGCCGGTGAAGGCGGGCACCACCACCACCCCGTGGTCGCCGCGCGCCGTGCGGGCCAGGGCCTCGGCCCCGCGCGGTCCGCCCGTCACGCCCAGCCCCTCGTTCAGCCACTGGATCGCCGCCCCGGCCACGAAGATCGAGCCCTCCAGGGCATAGGTCGTCCGCCCGCCGACCCGCGCCGCCACAGTGGTCAGCAGTCGCGACGCCGAATGCGGCCGGGCCTCGCCGGTATTGACCAGCATGAAGCCGCCGGTGCCGTAGGTGACCTTCATCTCGCCCGGATGGATGCACCCCTGCCCCATCAGCGCCGCCTGCTGGTCGCCGGCCACGCCGCGGATCGGCAGGGGCCGACCCAGGATGTCCGGCGTCACCCGGCCGTAGTCGGCGGCGCAGTCCAGCACCGCCGGCAGCAGGGCGCGCGGCACGTCGAACAGGGCCAGCATCTCATCCGACCAGTCCTGGGCCTGGATGTCGAACAGCAGGGTGCGCGAGGCGTTGGTGGCGTCGGTGACGTGCGCCTCTTTTCCCGTCAGCCTCCAAATGACCCAACTGTCGATCGTGCCGCACAGCAGCTCGCCCGCCTCGGCCCGGCGGCGCGCGCCCGGGACCTTGTCGAGGATCCAGGCGATCTTGGTGCCCGAGAAATAGGGGTCCAGCAGCAGGCCGGTGGCGGCGGTGACCGCCGGCTCGTGGCCTTCGTCGCGCAGCCGGTCGCAGACCTCGGCGGTGCGCCGGTCCTGCCAGACGATGGCCGGATGGATCGGCCGGCCGGTGGCCTTGTCCCAGACCACCACGGTCTCGCGCTGGTTGGTGATCCCCAGGGCGACGATGTCGGCGCTGTCGCGGTCGCACTTTTCGACCGTGTCGCGCAGCACGCCCACGCAGGCGGCGTAGATCTCGTCGGCGTCGTGCTCGACCCAGCCGTCGCGCGGATAGCTCTGGCGCAGCGGTCGGCTCGCGTCGCACACCGGCTTGCCGTCGGCCTGGAACAGGATGGCCCTGGTGCTGGTGGTGCCCTGATCGAGCGCGAGGATCAGAGGTTGGCCCATGCGTCAGCGTCTCCCTGGCGATCTTTCTTCCGCGGCATCGCGACGCTTGTTGTCGTCCGTGCGTGGATTCCCTTGTTTAAGCATGTTTTCATCTGACGCCGCCAAGGTCCCTCTTGGTTAAGCTCGGATTTCGAGGAGGCTGGTGAGCCCTTCCGCCCAGACCGCGCAGCTCCTGTCCCTGGCTCGCAGCCGCGAGCCGGCCGATCGCGAGCGCTTGCTCGTCGGCATCGTGGAGATGTGCGACGCCGGCCAGGCCGAGGGCCGCCCGACCGCGCCCGAGGTCCAGATCCTGCTCGACTCGATCTTCATGACGCTGGTGGTCGAGGCCGAGCGCGACATCCGCGCCCGGCTGGCCCAGAGCCTGGCCGACGCCGCCTGGGCCCCGCCGGCCCTGATCAACATCCTGGCCCTGGACGAGATCGAGATCGCCCGGCCGGTCATCGCCCGCAGCCCGATCCTGCAGGACCATGACCTGATCCGACTGCTGGTCCAGGCCACGCTGGAGCACCAGATCGAGATCGCCCGCCGCCCGCAGCTGTCGCCAGCGGTGGTCGAGGCGATCCTGGCCAAGGACGAGTCGGCCGTGCTGACCGCCCTGGCCTCCAACCCGACCGCCCAGATCTCGCCCGAAGGCCTGCGCCAGCTGGTCGACAAGGCCCGCGACGTGGTCGCCCTGCGCTCGCCCCTGGCCCGGCATCCCAACCTCTCCGGCGACTTGGCCGAGCAGCTTTACCTGTGGGTCGGCCGCGCCCTGCGCGACAGCCTCGTCGCGCGCTTCCAGCTGGACCCCGACCGGATGGCCAAGGCCGTCGAGGCCGCCCTGCGCGGCGCCCATTCCGGGGCCGAGGTCGTCGACAGCCGGCCGGGCGTCGAACAGGCCGAGGACCGCGAGGAGATGGAGGCGGCCCTGGTCGAGAAACTGGACGCCGCCGGCCAGCTGCGGCCCGGCTACCTGCTGCGGGTGCTGCGCGAACGCCGCCTGCCGCTGTTCCTGTTCGCCCTGGCCCGCCTGGGCCGCTTCGACGTGCGCCAGGTGCGGCGAGCGGTCGACAGCGACCGTCCCGAGCTGCTGGCCCTGGCCTGCTCGGCGGTGGGGATCGACCGCAGCGTCTTCCCGACCATCCTGGCCCATGTGCGCGAACTGAACGGCGGCCGTCCCGGCGGCGGCGCCGAAGCCGCCCGCAAGGCCAGCGGCGCCTTCGGCCCCTTCGCCCCCGACATCGCGGCCATGGCGTTCCGCCGGGCCGTCAGCGCGGCGTGAACCCAGGTTTGACAACCCCGCCCCGATCCAGCCTCTTGGCGGCATGTTCCAGCCCCTGCCCTTCGTGACTCGCCTGACCTTCAAGGCCAGTGACCGCCCCGAGGCGCAGGAGGCGCGCGAACGGCTGGCGGTGCGCTACGGTGACGCAGGCGAGGAGAACGCCCAGGTGATCGTGGCCCTGGGCGGCGATGGATTCATGCTGGAGACCCTGCATGACACCCTGCAACGCCAGACCCCGATCTATGGCATGAACCGTGGCTCGGTCGGCTTCCTGATGAACGAATACAGCGAGGACGACCTGCTGGAGCGGATCAACGTCGCGGAACGGGCCGTCATCCACCCGCTGGCCATGGTCGCCATCGACGCCAACCGCAAGCAGCACCGGGCCCTGGCCATCAACGAGGTGTCGCTGCTGCGCCAGACCCGGCAGACCGCCAAGCTGCGCATCAGCATCGACGGCAAGGTGCGGATGGGCGAGTTGGTCTGCGACGGCGCCCTGCTGGCCACCCCCGCCGGGTCGACGGCCTACAACCTGTCGGCCCACGGTCCGATCATTCCGATCGGCGCCCAGGTCCTGGCCCTCACCCCGATCAGCGCCTTCCGCCCTCGCCGCTGGCGTGGCGCGCTTTTGCCGCAGACCGCCAGGGTGACGTTCGAGGTGCTTGAGTGCGATAAAAGACCGGTAAGCGCCGTGGCCGACAATTTCGAGGTTCGCGACGTCGTCGAGGTCCACATCGCCGAGGACAGCAGCGCCAGTCTTTCCATGCTCTTCGACGCAGGTCGAAGCCTAGAAGAGCGGGTTCTGACGGAGCAGTTCTCGGCCTGACAACACGGAGCACTATTGGTCAGGGCGCCACCCGCCCATTGGTCTGATTAAAACGGGCGTCTCATCTAATGTTAACGCCTTGATCCTATATTCCAGACCGATGCCCAGGGAGAAGCGTCCGTGACCAACAAGTCCGCCGCGGAAGTGATTCAGGTGCCGAACATGCTCAAGCTCAAGGTTGGCGGACGAGGCGGGATCGACATGGCGGCGATCGCCAAGGCCGAGGCCGCCCTCAAGAGCCTGTCGGGCAACTTCGCCCAGTGGCTGGACGACGAGATCGTCAAGCTGGAGGCCGCCCGCCAGGAGGTCCGCGCCCAGGGCCTGACCCCCGAGACGGTCGAGACCCTCTACCTGCGCGCCCATGACCTGAAAGGCCTGGGAGCCACCTACGAATTCCCGCTGATCACCCGACTGGCCGGCTCGCTGTGCAAGCTGATCGACGATCCGGCGACGCGTCTCTCCGCCCCGATGTTCCTGGTCGACGCCCACATCGACGCCATCAAGGCCTGCGTGCGCGACGAGATCAAGGTCGACACCCACCCGGTGGGCAAGGTCCTGGCCGCCGAGCTGGAAGGCCGCGTGGCGGAATATCTGGCCGGCTGATCGGCCGCCCCCTGCATTGAAGATCTGAAAAGCCCTGGTCCGCGCCGGGGCTTTTTTCTTTGCGCCATAACTCGCGGCGGAGGGCCGCGTCCGGAGAAGCCCGCTACCCTGCGATCCCGTTCAGCCGCTTGGCGGCGCTGACGGTGTTGGCCAGCAGCATGGCGATGGTCATCGGCCCTACCCCGCCCGGCACCGGGGTGATGGCTCCGGCCACCCCCTTGGCCGCCTCGAAGTCGACATCCCCGACCAGGCGGGTCTTGCCGTCCTCCTTGGGGATGCGATTGATGCCGACGTCGATGACGGTCGCGCCCGGCTTGATCCAGTCACCCTTGACCATCTGCGGCCGGCCGACGGCGGCCACCAGGATGTCGGCCTCGCGGCAGACCGCGGCCAGGTCCTGGGTGCGCGAGTGGGCGATGGTCACGGTGCAGTCGGCGGCCAGCAGCAGCTGGGCCATCGGCTTGCCCATCAGGTTCGAACGCCCGACCACCACCGCGCGCTTGCCGCGCAAGTCGCCGACCACGTCCCTGAGCAGCACCATGCAGCCGGCCGGCGTGCAGGCGGTCAGGGCCGGCAGGCCGCTGGCCAGGCGGCCGGCGTTGGTCACGGTCAGGCCGTCGACGTCCTTGTCGGGCGAGATCGCCGCGACGATGGCCGCCTGGCTCATATGGTCCGGCACCGGGAACTGCACCAGCACGCCGTGGATGGCCGGATCGTCGTTCAGCCGCTCGACCAGCGACAGCAGCTCGGCCTGCGAGGTCTCGGCCGGCAGGCGGTGGGTCTCCGAATGCATGCCGGCGGCCAGGGTCTGCTCGCCCTTGCTGCGCACATAGACCTGGCTGGCGGGATCCTCGCCGACCAGCACCACCGCCAGACCCGGCGTCAGGTCGTGCTCGGCCTTCAGCCTGGCGACCTCGGCGGCGACCTGCTCGCGCAGTTGGGCGGCGAAGGCCTTGCCGTCGATGATTCTGGCTTGCGACATCGCCGTCTCCTGTTTGGCGTTGCCTAGCCCCTACCCTCGCGCCGCGCAATATCCGCCGCAACGCACAGGAAGTCGCTTGAGCTTCGCCCAATCATGCTAGAGCCGAGCGATGGTCTCCGCGCCTCCGACCCAACGCGCCGACGTCGTCCTGGTGGGCGGCGGTCTGGCCAACGGCCTGATCGCCCTGCGGCTGAAGAGCCTGCGGCCGCGGCTGCGCGTGATCCTGCTGGAACAGGGCGCGACCCTGGGCGGCGAGCACACCTGGTGCCACTTCGCCACCGACGTCGACGCGGTCGAGGCCGGCTGGCTGCGGCCGCTGATCGTCCATCGCTGGTCGGGCTACGAGGTTCGCTTTCCTGGCCACCAGCGACAGCTGCCGACCGACTACCTGGCCATCACCTCCGAGCGCCTGCACCAGGTGGTCGGCGCGGCCCTGGGCGCCGACGCCTGGCTGTCGGCCACCGTGGCGGACGTCAATCCGCACCAGGTGACCCTGGCCGACGGCCGGACCATCGCGGCCGGGGCGGTGATCGACGGGCGCGGCCCGCGCCGAAGCCCCAGCCTGGCCCTGGGCTACCAGAAGTTCGTCGGCCAGGGGGTGCGGCTGACCGCCCCGCACGGCCTGACCCGGCCAATCATCATGGACGCCACGGTCTCGCAGGAGGACGGCTACCGCTTCGTCTACGTCCTGCCGCTGGACGACATCCGCCTGCTGATCGAGGACACCCGCTACAGCGACGGCCCGGCCCTGGACCGGCCCGCCCTGCGCCGCGCCATCGCCGCCTATGCCGAAGCTCAAGGCTGGACCATCGCCGAGGTCGAGCGCGAGGAGGATGGGATCCTTCCCATCGCCCTGGGCGGGGACATCGAGGCCTACTGGCGCGAGGCTCCGCCCCAGCTCGCCGAGGTGGGCCTGCGCGCGGTGCTGTTCCAGCCGACCACCGGCTATTCCCTGCCCGACGCCGCCCGCTTGGCCGAGGCCGTGGCCGCCCTGCCGCGCGTCACCAGCGCCAGCGTCCGCGCCTGCGTCGAGGCCCGGTCCAAGACCGTCTGGCGGCAAAGGCGCTTCCTGCGACTGCTGAACCGCATGCTGTTCCGGGCCTGTGCGCCACAGGACCGCTACAAGGTGCTGGAGCGCTTCTACCGCCTGTCGCCCGGGCTGATCCAACGCTTCTACGCCGCGCGGCTGACCCGGTGGGACAAGGCGCGGATCCTGATCGGCAAGCCGCCCGTGCCGGTCTCGGCGGCCATCAAGTGCATCGACGAACGCTCGGTGTCCGGAGGACAAGACGCATGACGCAGACCAAGCCGAAGGCCGCCGTGATCGGCGCGGGGTTCGGGGGCCTGGCCCTGGCCGTCCGCCTGCAGTCCTCGGGCTTCGACGTCACCGTGTTCGAGGGCCGCGAGAAGCCGGGCGGCCGGGCCTATGTCTGGAACGACGAGGGCTTCACCTTCGACGCCGGCCCGACGGTGATCACCGATCCCGATTGTCTGAAAGAACTGTTCGCGCTAAGCGGCCGCAAGATCGAAGACTATGTCGAGCTGCTGCCGGTCGATCCCTTCTATCGCCTGGTCTGGGAGGACGGCGACGTCTTCGACTACGTCAACGACCAGGAGAAGCTGGACGCCCAGATCGCCGCCCGCAACCCGGCCGACGTCGAGGGCTACCGCCGCTTCCACGCCTATTCCGAGGAGCTGTACCAGAAGGGCTATGTCGAGCTGGGCGCCGTACCGTTCCTCGACTTCGGCGCCATGCTGGCCAACGCCCCGGCCCTGATGAAGCTGCAGGCCTGGCGCAGCGTCTATGACAAGGTCGCCGGCTTCGTGAAGGACGAGCACGTGCGCCAGGCGCTGTCGTTCCACAGCCTGCTGGTCGGCGGCAGCCCGTTCGCGACCTCGTCGATCTACGCCCTGATCCATGCGCTGGAGCGGCGCGGCGGCGTCTGGTTCCCGCGCGGCGGCACCCACGCCCTGATCCGGGCGCTGGTCAAATTGTTCCAGGACCTGGGCGGAACGATCCACCTGTCGGCGCCAATCCAGAAGATCACCACGAAGGCTGGCCGCGTCACCGGCGTGATCCGCGCCGACGGCCAGTTCGAGGCCTTCGACACGGTCGCCTCCAACGCCGACGTCATGCACACCTATCGTCACCTTCTGGCCGACGATCCCCGGGGCCGGACGGTCGGCAAGGCGCTGGAGGCCAAGCGCTGGAGCCCGTCGCTGTTCGTGGTCTATTTCGGGCTGAAGACCACGCGCCCCGAGATCCGCCACCACACCATCTGCTTCGGCAATCGCTATCGCGAGCTGATCGGCGAGATCTACGGCAAGGACGGCCTGGCCGACGACTTCTCGCTGTACCTGCACCACCCCACCGCCAGCGACCCGGCCATGGCGCCGGAGGGCTGCTCCAGCTTCTACGCCCTGTCGCCGGTGCCCAACCTGAAGACGGCCAACATCGACTGGTCGGTCGAGGGGCCGCGGTACCGCGACAGGATCCTGGCCTATCTGGAGAAGCACTACATCCCGGGCCTTACCGCCGATCTCGTCACCAGCCGCTTTATCACCCCGGACGACTTCGTGACCGACCTCAACGCCTGGAAGGGCGCGGCCTTCTCGCTGGAGCCGATCCTCACCCAGAGCGCCTTCTTCCGCACCCACAACCGCGACGACGTGATTCCCAACCTCTATTTCGTCGGGGCCGGAACACACCCGGGCGCCGGCATCCCCGGCGTGGTCGGCTCGGCCAAGGCGACGGCGGGGCTGATGATCGACGACTACCTCCCCGCATGAGCGACCTCGAGCAGCAAAGCCGCGAGGCCATCCAGAAGGGCAGCAAGAGCTTCGCCGCCGCCGCCGCCCTGTTCGACGCCCAGACCCGGGCCGACGCCGAGATGCTGTACGCCTGGTGCCGCCATTGCGACGACGTGATCGACGGCCAGACCCTGGGCCACGGCATGAGCCCGGTGGCCGACGCCCCGGCCCGGCTGGAGGCGCTGTACGCCCAGACCCGCGCGGCCATGGCCGGCGAAACCCCGACTGACCCGGTGTTCGCCGCCTTTCAGACCGTGGCCTTGCGGCGCGGCATCCCCGAGCGCTACGCCCTGGACATGATCGACGGCTTCGCCATGGACGTGGCCGGCCGGCGCTACGCCACGCTCGACGAACTTCTCGAATACTGCTGGGGCGTGGCCGGGGTGGTCGGGACGATGATGGCCCTGGTCATGGATGTGAAGCCCGGCGCCCTGCCCACCCTGCGCCGCGCCCAGGACCTGGGCCTGGCCTTCCAGCTGACCAACATCGCTCGCGACATCGTCGAGGACGCGCGCAACGGCCGGGTTTATGTGCCCGGCGACTGGCTGGCCGAGCTGGGCGTGCCGCACGACGCGGTGGCCGATCCGACCCACCGTGGCGCGATGGCGGTGCTGGCGAAGAGATTGGTCGACGCGGCGGAGCCCTACTACGCCTCGGCCCGCTGGGGGCTGCGCGACCTGCCGGTCCGCTGCGCCTGGGCGATCGGTGCGGCGCGCGGGGTCTATCGCCAGATCGGGCTGGACGTCGTGAAGGCCGGGCCCAGCGCCTGGGACGAACGCGTCGTGGTCAGCGGCCGGATGAAGGCCTGGCGGGCGCTGGAAGGCGGTGTCATGGCCCTGCGCTCGGCGACGCTGGACCGCTGGGGCCAAGCGCCGGAGCGACCGGCGATGTGGTCGCGGATCTAACGTTCAGGCGCAATCCACTTGCCCCCACCTGACCGCTTCGCGGTCTGTCCGCCCCCAGAGGGGGCGGAGCCTTCGCGGAGCGCTCTTCCCCCTATGGGGGAAGACGGTCGCGAAGCGATCCGTAGGGGGCAAGTGCTCGCCGCTCAGCGCCCTACCGCAGCACCCCGCGCCGCGTCATCCACCATGCGTACCCGATGAACAACGCCAGCAGCCCCGCGATGACCGCGCTCATGACCCCCATCTGCGGGCCCATGATCCTGCCCCCGTCCGTCAGCAGATAGGTGTAGGCCACGCTGAGCAGGAACGCCGCCAGCGACACGGCCAACACCGGCCAGGCCAGTCGGTGGCGCAGCAGGATCAGCACCGAGCCGGCCAAGGCGCCGAACACGCCGACGGCCCAGTCGATGGTCATCCAGGCGGGCAGGTGCTCGTAGTGGGCGATCTGCTCCGGCGTCATGCCCGCGCTCGCCATATAGGCCGCGCCCTGCGTCATGCTCATCACGAAGTCGAAGACGCCGATGGCGTTGAACAGCACGGCGATGACGCCCACCAGCCAGAGATGCCAAGGCGTCCTGATCGCTGTCTCGGTCATGGTTCCCTCCCCGAAACCGCCGACGGTTGATGGTCTAAGGAAGCGCGCCGTCGGCGTCCCGCTCCCGAAGCTTCGCCTTCAGCTCCCGCACCGGCCGCGCCAGCAGAAAGCCGAACGACACCGCACCGTGCTTGGTGTGCACCGCGTGGTGGATCCGGTGGGCCTGGATCAGCTGCTTCCAGTAGCGCGACCGGCCCAGGGGCGCCTTGAACCGTTGGTGCACCATGCCGTCGTGGAACACGAAATAGATTGCGCCATAGGCGGTGATCCCCAGACCGATCGGCAGCAGCCACGAAACCCCGTGGACGCCGAAATAGATCGCCACGATAGCCGGAACGGCGAACACCACCGCGAACAGGTCGTTGAGCTCGAACAGGCCGGTGCGCGGCTCGTGGTGCGAGCGGTGCCAGGCCCACAACCAGCCGTGCATCACGTAGCGGTGCATGACCCAGGCGAAGCCCTCCATGAAGGCCAAGGCCGCCAGGAACAGGGCCAGGTGCAGACCAAAGGTCGCCATCGTCGTCCCGTCTATCGCCGAATCCGGCGCGCCAACACGTGCGCCAGCACCAGGCCAGCCAGGCCGGCGGCGGTCAGCACGCACCAGGCCTTATACACCGCCCCGACCCCGCCGTCGCGCCAGAGGATCGCCTGATAGGCCTCGATGGCCCAGGCGTGCGGGGTCGCCCAGCCCACCGCCTGCAGCCACGGCGGCATCAGGAAGCGCGGCACCATGCTGCCGCCAATCGCCGCCAGGACCAGGATCACGAAGGTGGACAGCATCTGGGCCTGCTCGCGCGTGCGGCACACCGACACCAGCCCCAGGGCCACGCCCGCCGCGCAGGCGCTGGCCGCCAGGGTGGTCGGCAGCCACAGGGCCGCGTGCTGGACCGCCGCCACGCCGTAGACGATCTGGGCGGTGGCGAAGATCAGCAGCGCCTGGACCGTCCCCTGCCCGACCAGGAACAGGAACTTGCCGCTGACCACCGGTCCCATGCCCGCCGTTCCCGCCAGCAGGCGGTCGGCCACGCCCGTGCTCTGTTCGTCCATCAGGCCCAGCGCGCCTTGCATGGCCGAAAACAGGGCGAACAGGATCATCACCGCCCCGGCATAGTAGGCGATCACCCCGCCGCCGACCTTGGCGTCCTTGACCGCCTCGCGCTCGAAGAAGCCGCCGTCGTCGTGGGTCGGGTCCTGGCGCATCAGGGCTGCGGCGCTGTCGGCGTTCTCGACCTGCTCCTCGGTGAAGCCGCCAAGGGCGGGTTCCAGCTGGGTGATCGTGCGGCGCAGGGTGACGTCCGGCAGGGCGTCGGCCAGCACCTGCTGCACCCGGGCCTGGGCTAGGGGCGCGGCGACCGCCCGGCTGGGGTCGGCGATGATCAGGAACGGCTTGTCGGCCGAGGCCGGATCGGCGCGGATCACCAGGCCGGCGTCGGCCTGGCCGGCCTTGACCCGTCGCCGCACCTCGGCCGCCGTCGGGGCGAGCTCGGCGCGGACCTCGGGCGAGCGGACCAGCGCCGCCGCCAGCCGGCCCGAGTCCGGCGTACGGGCCGTGTCGGCCACGGCCAGCTTCAGCTGGATGTCGTCGCCCGTCGTCCCGGCGAACACCGAGGCGAAGATCAGGAACACCAGCGGCGGCAGCAGGAAGGTCATCAGCAACGCGCCGCGGTCGCGCCACAGGTCCAGCGCCATCACCCGCACCATGGCGGCGATCTTCCGCAAGGCCCGCATCACGCCGCCGACGCCCGGCCCGCCACCCGGCTGAACAGCTGGGCCAGGGACGGCGCGCGCACCCGGATCTCGCGCGGGGCCAACCCCGCCTCGCGCAGGCGCTGGTCCAGCCGTCCAGCCGCCGCGTAGCCGTCGACCTCCAGCCGCGTCCACACCGTCGGCCGCGCCGTGCGCTCCAGCCCCTCGGCGACCAGGCGATCCTGGGCGGCGGCGTCGACCTCTTCGGCCAGGTGGACCTGGATCTCCATCCGCTCGCCGAACGCCTCGGCGACCAGGGCTTTCGGCCGCCCCTCGAGCACCAGTTCGCCCTCGCGGAGGAAGCCGACGCGATCGGCCAGGGCCGCGGCCTGGTCGAGGTCATGGGTGGTCATCAGCACGGCCACGCCGAGGTCGCGCAGGCCGCGGATCACCGCGTCCAGCGCCTCGCGGGCGTCCAGATCGACCCCGACGGTGGGCTCGTCCAGGATCAGCAGGCTCGGCTGGTGGACGATCGCCGCGGCGATGTTGGCCCGGCGCTGGTAGCCGCCCGACAGATGCTTGACCGGCACGCGGGCCCGGTCGGCCGTGCGGGTCAGGTCCAGGGCGCGGGCGACGGCCGAGGCCAGGCCGGCGCGCGGCACGTCGGCCAGGACGGCGAAGGTCTCGACGTTCTCGGACACCGTCAGGTTCGGATAGAGGGCGATCTCCTGGGGAACCAGGCCCAAGCCCGCCCGCGCGGCCGGAATGCGGGCGGGATCGCGGCCGTTCAGCCGCGCCGCGCCGCCGTCGGGCCGGATGCGGCCGCAGAGGACGCGGACCAGAGTGGTCTTGCCGGCTCCGTTCGGCCCCAGCAGGGCGTAGATCTCGCCCGGGCGCAGGCCCAGGTCGACGCCGCGCAGCACAGGCCGGCCGCCATAGGCGTGGACCGCGCCGCTAACCGTTGCGATAGGATCCCGCGAAACGGTCTGGGCGGTCACGCCGCCGCCTTGCGCCGGGCGAACAGCTCGCCGACATAGCGGCCCAGCAGCCCGTCGCACCCCGCCAGGGCCAGGGCGCCGGAGGCCTTGGCCAGGTGCGCTTCCATGGCCTGGCCGGCGCCGGCGAGACCCAGGGTCGAGGCCACCGTGGCCATCGCCGCGTCCTTGCCGACGTCCTTGCCCGCCGCTTCGACGGAGCCCTGGGCGTCGATCAGGTCGTCCCGGATTTGGAAGGCCAGGCCGATGTGGCGGGCGAAGACGCCCATCGCCTCGACCACCGCCGGGGACGCACCGGCCACCAGCGCCCCGCCCTGGGCGGCGGCGACGATCAGCACGCCGGTCTTCTCGTGATTGAGCCGCTCCAGGGCCGCCGGGTCGCGCAGTTGGTCGCGGTCGAACAGGTCGCGCGCTTGGCCGGCGATCAGGCCGGAAAAACCCACGGCCTGGGCCGCGCGGCCCGCCAACTCGGCTCGCAGGGACGCCGGCAGGCCCTGGTCGGCGGCGATCACGACATAGGCCTGGTTCAGCAGCCCGACCCCGGCCAGGATCGCCGTGGCCTCGTCGAAGGCCCGGTGGATGGTCGGCAGGCCGCGCCGAAGGCCCGCATCGTCCATCGAAGGCAGGTCGTCCAGGATCAGCGAGGCGGCGTGGATCATCTCGAACGCGCAGGCCACGTCCAGCGCCGCGCCTTCGGGCGCGCCCAGCTCGGCGGCGGCCAGCAGGGTGACCATCGGACGAAAGCGCTTGCCGGGCGCCAGCAGCGAATAGCGCACGGCCTCGACCAGGCGGTCGGGCGCCGAGCCCACGGCCGGCGCCAGTTCGGCCAGCCGTCGGTCCACCCCGGCGCGCAGGGCCTCGACTCTCTGGAGAAAGGCGGCGTGGTCGTCCATCTCGCGGGTCGCGACCTGCTGTCCACCCCGACGCGGGCGGGGGCATTTGAGGGGCGCCCCCGCCGGGCGTCAATCGAAAGCTCCTCGCCCCGGCCCGGGATGACGCGATGAGCGCCGGTCAGCCCCGGCAGAAGCCGAAGAAGCGCTTGATGTCGGCCCGTTCGGCTGGCGTGCGCGCATCCTGCGGATAGGCCCTGTCCTCGACCTGGCTGATCAGGCCGGTCTTCTCGAAGGCGGCCAGCACCGGGTCGGCCAGCGGAATCTGGCCGGTCGCGTCCAGGCCGTCGGCGATCTCCGATGGGATCAGCTTGGCGGCGTAGCGGCCCTGGACCTTGCCGGACCGGAAACGCACGCTCCCGGACCCGGGCTTGCCCTCGGCCAGGTTGGTGAGAAAGCCGACTCTGGTCGCCTTGCGTCGGCACGAGAAGATGATCCCGACCACGTCGCTGTCGGGCAGTCCGTAGGCCAGCCGCTGCTCGGCGTCGGGCGTGGCGAAGGCGTTCCACTTCATGCCGGCGGGCGCGGCCGCCGGTCCCGTCGGCGGGGCGGTCGTCGAGCACGCTCCCAGCACCGCGGCGCTCGCCGCCAACAACAGCCACGCCCCTTGAGGTTTCATGCGGTCTCCCGTTCAGCCGCCGTCGATCTAACCACGTTCGACCGATTTGGCGACGGGCCATCGCCCCGCCTCTCCATGGACGGTTCGCGCCGCGCAAGGCAGGGTGGAGCCAGCCGGGCGGGGGCGGCGTTCAGGAGGAATGTCCATGCCCTCGACCAAAGCCCGCCCCGTCGCCGTCCTCGGCCTGCTCGCCGCCCTGGGCGCCTGCGAGGGCAAGCCGGACGCGCCGCCGCCAGCGCCGGCCGCCGTGTCGACCACCGCTCCGGCGCCCGCCGCGCCCGCCACATCCGCCGCCATGGCCCGCCCCCTGACCTTCGACCAGTCCGACGAAGCGGCCAAGGTCGCCCTGCGCCTGCCAGCCGAGATCGCCAGCCATCCCGCCCTGCACGCCCTGCTCTACGACCGCGAGACGGCGGACCTGAAGACCTTCGCCGCCAAGGCCCAGGCCGACCGCAAGGCCTCCGACGGCAAGTTCCCCTGGCGGCCCTACACCCGCCAGGGCCAATGGTTCCTGGCCGCTGACGCTGCGCCGCTGGTCGCCTTGCGCGCCCTGTGGTTCGAGGACACCGGCGGCGCCCACCCCAACCACGGCGCCGCCAGCCTGATCTGGGACAGCGCCGCCAAGCGCGACATCCAGCCCAGCGCCCTGTTCCGCCCGGACGCCGACATGTCCGTGCTGGACAAGGCGATCTGCGACGCGGTGGCCCAGGCCAAGACCCACCGCGAGGGGGCCACGCCGCTGAACGCCATGTTCAGTTGCCCCAAGTGGAACCAGACCGTGCTGGTCCCGACCCCGTCGACGAGCCCGGGCAAGATCGGCGGGCTGGCGGTGCTGATCGATCCCTATGTGGTCGGCCCCTACGCCGAGGGCGACTACGAAATCGTCGTCCCCGTCTCGGCCTTCCAGGCGCTGCTGGCTCCGGCCTACGCCAGCGCGTTCGGCGGCGCCCCGAGGTCGCCAGGCAACCCTGATGGGACGCTCAGCGTGAGGATGGACCTGAAATAACGCCAAGACCGTCCCGCCCGGCGCTCCCTAAAGCGGGATGTTGTCGTGTTTCTTCCACGGGTTCTGGAGCTGCTTGCCCTTGAGGCTCTTGAGGGCTCGGACGATGCGCTTGCGGGTGCCGTGGGGCATGATGACGTCGTCGATATAGCCGCGGGAGGCGGCCAC
>NZ_LMFX01000032.1:0-34385 GCF_001426985.1 Caulobacter sp. Root1472
GGCCAAGGAACTGGCCACCCAGGGCGTGATCGCCAACAGCCTGACCCCGGCCACCTTCGAAAGCCCGATCCTGGAGCAGCTGCCCCCCAGCCAGGTCGCGTACATGAAGGGCAAGATCCCCATGGGCCGCCTCGGCGAGGTGCATGAAAGCGCCGCCATGGTCTGCTTCATGGCGTCCGAGGAATGCAGCTTCACCACCGGCGCCACCTTCGACACCTCCGGCGGCCGCACCACGTTCT
This sequence comes from Caulobacter sp. Root1472, assembly GCF_001426985.1. Lineage (NCBI taxonomy): Bacteria > Pseudomonadati > Pseudomonadota > Alphaproteobacteria > Caulobacterales > Caulobacteraceae > Caulobacter > Caulobacter sp. Root1472. The sequence goes on from NZ_LMFX01000032.1 coordinate 240, forward strand.
GACCGGTCGCGACCTGGAAGACCAGGCGATCCAAAAGGGAGACGACACCATGGGCGATCAGCCGATCCGCCGGACGCGAACCGCGAAGGGATCCCGCGCATGACCCCCAATCCCCTGCTCGGCGTCCTCTTCCACTGGTTGGGCGGCCTGTCGTCGGCCAGCTTCTACGTGCCCTATCGCGGCGTGCGCCGCTGGTCGTGGGAGATCTTCTGGCTGACGGGCGGGATCTTCTCCTGGCTGCTGGCGCCCTGGCTGTTCGCCTCCCTACAGACCGAAAACCTGATGGGCGTGATGGCCCAGGTTCCGCCCAAGGTCGCGGGCCTGTGCATCCTGTTCGGCGTGCTCTGGGGCTTCGGCGGCCTGACCTACGGCCTGACCATGCGCTATCTGGGCCTGTCGCTGGGCATGGCCGTGGTGCTGGGCCTGTGCACGGTGTTCGGCACCCTGATCCCGCCGCTGGTCCAGGGCGACTTCGCCGACAAGCTCCTGGCCACCGCCTCGGGCCGGATCATCCTGCTGGGCCTGATCGTCACCCTGGCCGGCATCGTCGTCGTGGCCTGGGCCGGCGCCAAGAAGGACGGCGACCTGTCGCCGGAGCAGAAGAAGAAGGCCGTCGCCGAGTTCGACTTCAAGAAGGGCATCGCCGTGGCGGTGTTCTCGGGGATCATGTCGGCCTGTTTCGCCTTCGGCCTGTCGGCCGGCGAGCCGGTCAAGGCGCTGTCGGCCGCGGCCGGCACCGGCCCGCTGTGGACCGGCCTGCCGACCCTGTGCCTGGTGATGTTCGGCGGCCTGATCACCAACGGCCTGTGGTGCGCCTGGCTGATCTTCAAGAACCGCAGCGCCGGCCAGTGGCTGGGCGCCGTCAGCCCGGTGGAGGCGGCCGACAAGCCGCAGACCGCGGCCCTGAAGCGCTCGCCCCTGCTGACTAACTACCTGCTGTGCGCGGTGGCCGGCACCGCCTGGTACTTCCAGTTCTTCTTCTACACGATGGGCGAGAGCCAGATGGGCCGGTTCGGCTTCTCCAGCTGGACCCTGCACATGGCCTCGATCATCATCTTCGGCACCCTGTGGGGCTTCGCCTTCCGCGAATGGAAGGACGCCCGGCCCAAGGTCAAGGCCATGGTCTGGACCGGCGTCGCCCTGCTGGTCGGGGCGACCGTGATCATCGGCTACGGCAACCAGCTGGCCGCCTGAGCTTAACGGATCGAAGACGACCGGCCCGCGCCTCCAGGCGCGGGCCGGTTTCGTTTCACGCAGCCGTCAGTCGACGATCGCGCTGGCCTCGCGCACCGCGGGCGCGTCGACGCCGCGGGCCAGCAGGCTGGTGCGGCGGCTATAGGCCAGATAGACGACCAGGCCGACGATGTTCCAGATCACGAACCGGATCAGGGTCGCGGACGGCAGGCTGATCATGAAATAGAGGCAGCCGACCACCGCCAGCGGCCCGACGATCCAGGCCGCCGGGCAACGGAACAGCCGCGGCAGGTCCGGTCGGCGCACGCGCAGCACCATCAGGCACACCGCCACGCAGATGAAGGCCAGCAGCGTGCCGGCGTTGGACAGTTCGGCGATCTGGTCCAGCGGCAGGAACCCGCCGACCGCCGCCACGACGGCGCCGGTGATCAAGGTCAGGGTGACGGGCGCGCCGCTCTTGGGGTGCAGCCGGCCCATGCCGCGCGGCAGCAGGCCGTCGCGCGCCATGACGAAGAACACCCGGGTCTGGCCGAACATCATCACCAGGATGACGCTGGGCAGGGCGATGATGGCCGCGGCGGCGATGCCGAAGGCGGCGGCGGGATGGCCCAGGCCGCGCAGGATGAAGGCCAGCGGCTCGCTCGACCGCGCGAACTCGGCATAGGGCCAGGCCCCGACCGCGCAGGCGGCGACCAGCATGTAGATCGCCGTGCAGATCACCATCGAGCCGATGATGCCGATGGTCAGGTCGCGCTTGGGGTTCTTGACCTCCTCGGCCGAGGTCGAGACCGCGTCGAAGCCGAAGAAGGCGAAGAACACGATGGCGGCGGCGGCCATCACGCCGCGCGGATGCCCCGCCTCGGTGTGGGCGGCGAAGCCGTAGGGCATGAACGGCGTGAAGTTGTGCGCCTTGATCACCGTGAAGGTCAGGCCGACGAACACCGCCAGGGCGACGATCTTGATCACCACCAGGCCGATGTTGAGCGTGGCGCTCTCGCGCGCGCCCTTGGCCAGCAGGGCGGTCACGGCGACGGTGATCAGCACGGCCGGCAGGTTGATGATCCCGCCCGCGTGCGGTCCGGCCAGGATCTGCGGCGGCAGGTGGACGCCGACGCTTTGTAGCAGGCCGACCATGTAGCCCGACCAGCCGACGGCCACCGCGGCGCAGGTGACGGCGTATTCCAGCACCAGGCTCCAGCCGACGATCCAGGCCAGGCCCTCGCCCAGCACGGCATAGGCGTAGGTATAGGCGCTGCCGGCGGCCGGGATCAGGGTCGCGACCTCGGCATAGGCCAGGGCGGCGAACACGCACAGCACGCCGCAGGCGGCGAAGGCCAGGATCACCGCCGGGCCGGCCCGCTCGGCGCCGATGCCGGTCAAGGTGTAGATGCCCGTGCCAATGATGGCGCCGATGCCCAGGGCCAGCAGGTGCGGCCACGACAGGGTCGGCTTCAGCCGCCGGTCGGCCTCCACCGAGACGATCGCGTCGAGCGCCTTGCGGCGGGTCCAGAAGTTCATGCGATTACCCCCAGGGTGGTCTTTGACGGGCCGGAGACGACCGGCCGGGATGATGAGGAAACGGACCTCACGACGCACCGAACGGCGCGTCGATCGACGGCGAGGGCTCGGTGAACCAGGCCGCCCCGTCCTCGGTGACGTGGAAATGGTCCTCCAGCCGCACGCCGAAGCGATCGGGGATGACGATCATCGGCTCGTTGGAAAAGCACATGCCCGGCGCGAGGCGCGTCGTGTCGCCGCGCACCAGGTAGGGTCCCTCGTGGATCGAAAGGCCGATGCCGTGGCCGGTGCGATGGGGTAGGCCCGGCAGCACGTAGTCAGGGCCCAGGCCGTGGCGTTGCAGAACCTGGCGCGCGGTCTCGTCGATGACCTCGCAGGGCACGCCGGGCCGCACGGCGGCGAAGGCGGCGGCCTGGGCCTCGTGCTCGATGTCCCAGATCCGCCGGTGCTCGTCGCCCGGTTCGCCGAACACATAGGTGCGCGTGATGTCGGCGTTGTAGCCCTCGACCTGGCAGCCGGTGTCGATCAGCACCAGCTGGCCCTCCTCCAGCGCCTGGTCGCCGGGCAGGCCGTGCGGATAGGCGGTGGCCCGGCCAAACTGCACGGCGCAGAAGGTCGAGCCGCCGTCGGCGCCGGCGGCGCGATGGGCGGTGTCGATGAACCGCTTGACGGCGCTGGCGGCGATCCCCGGGACGAGGATCGCGGCGGCGCGGCGGTGGACGTCCAGGGTGATGGCCTTGGCGTAGCGCATCAGGGCCAGTTCGGCAGGCGACTTCAGGCCCCGGCAGCCGTCGATCACCGGCGTGGCGTCGACGGCCCGCAGGGATGGCGCGGCCTTGTCCAGGGCGCTGAACAGCGAGAACGGCGCGGCCGGGTCCAGCGCCAGGACGTCGGCGCCGATTTCAGCCAGCGCCCGGGCCGTCAGGGCGGCGGGGCTGTCGTGCTCCTGCCAAAGCCGGATGTCGGCCTCGATCTTCAGGTCGGCTTGCAGCGACCCCAGCTCGAAAGCCGGGCAGATCATGATCGGCCGTCCCTTGCGCGGCAGCAGCAGGGCCACCAGCCGCTCGGTCGCGCCCCAGGGCACGCCGGTGAAGTAGCGCAGGCTGGCTCCGGCCCCGACCAGCAAGGCGTCGCCGCCCAACGCGGCCGTCAACGCCCGCGCCCGTTCCAGCCTCGCCTGGTATTCGGCGGCGGCGATGGCCGGCGGCCGTCCGGGGCGAGGCGACAAGCCCGCCAGCTGCAGGTCCATGGTCGAGCCGCCGACGCCCAGGGTCATGCCGCGTTCCTCTTGCGTAGGTCGCGCCCTCGTGCGAACCGGTCCAGGTCAAAGGGGGTCAGGTCGACCGCCGGAGTCGCGCCGCCCATCAGGGCCGCGACCAGTTCCCCGGTCACCGCCGCCAGGGTCAGGCCCAGATGCTGGTGACCGAAGGCGTAGTAAAGGTTGTCGGCCCGCCGGCTGAGGCCGATGGCGGGAAGATAGTCAGGCAAGGTCGGCCGGGCGCCCATCCATTCGGCGACCGGGCCCTCCATCCGCACGCCCAGCTCGGCAAGGTGACGACGCAGGCGCGCCCACTTGCGGGGATCGGGGGGCGAGGATTCGCGGCTGAACTCCACGAAGCTGGCGGCCCGCAGCCGGTCGCCGAACCGGGTAAGGATCAGCGAACGGTCCTCGAACACCACCGGCGGCAGGTCGCCCCAATGGTCCGCCCCGCCTTCCAGATGATAGCCGCGCTCGGCGATCACCGGGGCGACATGGCCCAGGTCGCGCAGCAAGGCGCCCGATCCCACGCCGCCGGCGACCAGCACCCGCTCCGGCGTCAGCCGCTGGCCGTCCTCGAGCAGCACCTCGATCCGGCGGCCGACCACGCTCAGCTGCACGGCGCGACCGGTCCGGCGCTGACCGCCCAAGGCCGTGAACGCGTCGTCCAGCAAGCCCAGGACCAGGGCGGGATCGCGCACCTGGCCCGTATTCTCGAACTGCGCGCCGCCGGCGACGGGCGCTGCGATCCATTGTCGCACCTGCCGCGCCAGCGGGTCGGACAGGGGGCTGACCCGCGCCTGGTCGATATCGGCGACGCGCCAGGCCTCAAGGCCCGCGCGCGCGGTCTCCGGGCTTTCCCAGACGACGAGGTGGCCGCGTTCAACCAGCAGATCCGGACGGTCCAGGCTGGCGGTCAGGCGACGCCAGGCCGGCAGGGCTTCTTGCAGCAGGCTCTTCAGCGCCTGCCTGCCGTGAGCGGCGCCCGCCGGGGTGGAGGCCTGGACGAAACGCGCCGCCCAGGGGCCCCAGGCGGCGATGTCGGCCAGGCGAAAATCCAGGGGGCCGCCCAGCGGGAACAGCCGCCCGAACGCCGAGGCCAGGGCGGCGGGCGACGCCAGGGGTTCGACCTGCTCCACCGCGATATGGCCGGCGTTGCCATAGGAGGCCGGGCGGGACGGGTCTTGCGGATCGAGCGCCAGCACGGTCTCGCCGGCCCGGCGCAGGGCCAAGGCGCAGGCCTTGCCGACCACGCCGCCGCCAATCACCAATGTTCCGGCCGCCTGTCCCACCTGGGCTTTACCTCTGCATCGCCATTTCGTATACCGTAGACGAAGCAGTTAGAGGTGCAAGCCGTATGAGCTCCATGAATTGGTCGGGCGTGTTCCCGGCCGCCACGACCCAGTTCAAGACCGACCTGTCGATCGACATCGACGCCAGCCAGCAGGTGCTCGACGCCCTGGTCCGCGACGGCGTGCACGGCCTGGTGGTCCTGGGCACCTGCGGCGAGAACAATTCGCTCGAAGCCGACGAGAAGCGCCAGGTGCTGCAGGCCGCCGTCGAGGTGGTGGCCGGCCGGGTCCCGATCATCGTCGGCGTCTCGGAGCTGACGACCGCGCGCGCCGCCGCCTTCGCCAAGGACGCCCAATCGCTGGGCGCCGATGCGCTGATGGTCCTGCCCGCCATGGTCTATGTCCCCACCGAGGCCGAACTCGAGGCCCACTTCCGCACCGTCGCCCAGGCCTCCGCCCTGCCGATCATGCTCTACAACAATCCGCCCGCCTATCGCGCCGCGATCACCCTGGACGTGCTGGCCGGCCTGGCCAGCGAGCCGACCATCGTGGCCGTCAAGGAGAGCGCGCCCGACACCCGCCGCTTCACCGACCTGGCGCGCGCCTTCGGCGACCGCTTCATCTTGATGGCCGGCCTCGACGACGTCGCCCTGGAAGGCCTGCTGATGGGCGCCCGCGGCTGGGTCTCGGGCCTGACCAGCGCCTTCCCGCAGGAATCGGTGGCCCTGGTCGCCGCCGTCGATCGCGGCGACCTGGAAGAAGCCCGCAGCATCTATCGCTGGTTCATGCCGCTGCTGCACCTGGACGCCGAACACGACCTGGTGCAGTCGATCAAGCTGGCCGAGCAGATCATGGGCCGTGGATCTGAGCGGGTCCGCATGCCTCGCCTGCCCCTGGCCGGCGCCCGTCGCGCCCAGGTGATCGCCATGGTCGAGGAGGCCGCCGCCAGCCGGCCGCTCCTGACCCAGGCGGCCGCCTAGGCCCTTCAAAGTCGAAGCGTAAGAGGAAGTCCATGCGTCACACGTTCTTCTGCATCGACGGCCACACGGCGGGCAATCCGGTCCGCCTGGCGGCCGGCGGCGCCCCGCTGTTGCGGGGCGACACGATGAGCGCGCGGCGGCAGGACTTCCTCGCCCGCTTCGACTGGATCCGCACCGGCCTGATGTTCGAGCCGCGCGGCCACGACATGATGTCGGGCGGCTTCCTCTATCCGCCGACCCAGCCCGACTGCGACGCCGGCATCCTGTTCATCGAGACCAGCGGCTGCCTGCCGATGTGCGGCCACGGCACGATCGGCATCGTCACCTTCGCCATCGAGAACGGCCTGATCACCCCGCGCGAGCCGGGTAAGCTGCGGCTGGAGGTGCCGGCCGGCGTCATCGACATCGCCTACGAGACGGCAGGCGACCGGGTCACGGCGGTGAAGATCCGCAACGTCCCGGCCTATCTGGCCGAGGAAGGGGTGGCGATCGACGTGCCGGGCTTCGGCCCGCTGACCATAGACGTGGCCTATGGCGGCAACTTCTACGCCATCATCGAACCGCAGGGCGCCTATACGGGCATCGACGCCCTGGGCGCGGCCGAGATCCTGCGCCTCAGCCCGATCGTCCGGACCCTGGTCCGCGACAAGGTCGAGCCGGTCCATCCGCTGGACCCGACCATCCGCGGCGTCAGCCACGTGCTGTGGGCGGACGCGCCCCGAGCCCCGGACGCCGACGGCCGCAACGCGGTGTTCTACGGCGATCGGGCCATCGACCGCAGCCCCTGCGGCACCGGCACCTCGGCCCGACTGGCCCACCTGGCGGCCAAGGGGCGGCTGAAGGTGGGCGACGCCTTCGTGCACGAGAGCATCATCGGCAGCCGCTTCATCGGCCGGGTCGAGGAACGGGTGGAACTGGGCGGGCGGGACGCGATCATCCCGTCGATCCAGGGATCGGCCATCGCCACCGGCCACAACATCCTCTGGATCGACCGCGCCGACCCGTTCTGGGCGGGCTTCCAGGTGATCTAGACTCCCGCCGACCCGCCGCGTCTAGTATACGATAGGGCTCACACCGCACGGGGGCGGTCGCCAAGAGGTTCAGCCTGCGCCAATGAACATCGTCGTCCGCACGCTGTCCGACCAGACCTATGAGATCGTCCGCCGCCGCATCCTGGTCGGGGCGATGCAGCCCGGAACCGCCGTACGCCAGGACGTCATCGCCGCGGAGCTGGGCGTCAGCAAGATCCCGCTGCGCGAGGCCCTGGGCCGCCTGGAACAGGACGGCCTGCTCAGCTCCTATCCCAATCGCGGCTATGTCGTCCGCGACCTGTCGACCGACGAGGCCAGCGAGGTCTTCGCCCTGCGCCTGAAGCTCGAGCCCGGCGCGGTCGCCGAGGCTTGCCTGCGCGCCACCCCGGCCGACCACGTCGCCGCCGAGAAGGCGCTCTCGGCGCTCGAAGCCGAGCTGGCCAAGCCCGACGGCGATCATGTCAGCTTCAACCGCGCCTTCCACCTGGCGCTGGTGCGCCCCGGGGGCCACATCACCTTCCAGCTGATGGAGCGGCTGCAGATCCTGGCCGAGCGCTATGTGCGGGTGCACCTGGAGCCCCTGGGCCGCGACGAGCGGGCCAGCCAGGAGCATCGCGAGATCCTGGCCGCCTGGATCCAAGGCGACGCGGCGACCGTCGAATCCCTGACGGTCAACCACATCCTCGGCACGCTGTCGGACCTCAAGCAGCAACTGTCGGCCTGACGACCCGCAAATCGCTGATTTCGGACGGTGACCCGATGATTTTCGGGGCGTCGACGCGCGCCGTCCTTCCGGTGAGGATCTCAAGGAGCGTCGCGCCGCCTAAATTGTCCGAGTTATCATGCAGATAACGTCGATCTCTTTTTTGGGGCGAGCGCAAGGAAAGGCATTTTTCTTCCGCCTCTGATCGGATTTAGTCGCGCTGAAACCTCCTCAGAAATGACACCTTCCAGCTGAGCCGGGGCGTTCGGCGCCCCTCGCGCGCGCTCCAAAATCCACGGAAAACTTTATAAAAACAATCTATTGACTGGACTCTGGGTTGGCGGCCCGGATTTGCGGCAGGACCGGAACGCGATGCGGCATTTGTCAGATCGTCGAATGTATATTGTATAATTTTTTTGACGCGGCCTCGCGGATATGTCCAATTTGCGACCTGGTAATTGTCAGGGGAGAGGACAGTCCATGAGCAGCAGGCACGCCATGATGGCGGCGACGGCCCTAATCGCGATCACTCTGTGTTCGCCGGCCGTCGCACAGGACATCAAGTCGATCGACGCGCAGGCCAACGCCACCGCCGCCGACGACGCCAAGACCGACGATGCGACCCTGGTCGACACCGTCATCGTCAAGGGCATCCGGGGCAGCCTGGACGCGGCGACCAAGCGAAAGAAGAACTCGGCCCAGATCGTCGAATCCATCGAGTCCGAGGACGTGGGCAAGCTGCCCGACAACAACGTTCCCGAAGCGCTGTCGCGCGTCACCGGCGTCCAGATCGAGCGCATCCACGGCGAAGGCACGAACATCACCATCCGCGGGATGCAGGGCGTCTCGACGACCATCAACGGCAACGACAACAGCGTCGGCGACAGCCGTTCCGCCAACCTGGCCGACATCCCCGCCGAACTGCTGAAGTCCGTCCAGGTCTACAAGACCCGCACGGCCGACCAGGTCGAAGGCGGCATCGCCGGCACGGTCAATGTCGAGCTGCGCCGCCCGCTGGACCTGAGGAACGGCCTGACGGTCGCCGGCAGCATCAAGAACGTCTACGGCAGCACCGGCGACACCAAGAGCCCCTATGCCAGCCTGCTGGTCGGCGACCGGTTCGACACCGGGATCGGCGAGATGGGCTTCCTGATCAACGGCTCCTACACCAAGAACAACTACGAGGAAGACTTCGTCGAGAGCGAGTCCCCCAATACGTTCTTCGACAACACCCCTTCGCAAGCCTCACTGCCCGCCAACCAGAAGAACATCATCGCGCCCTACGCGGTGAACTACGGCGTCGAGCAAGGCGCGATCACCCGTCCCTCCATCAACCTGGTGGGCCAATGGCGCGCCAACGAGCATCTCGATTTCGTCGTCGAGGGGTCCTATTTCGGCAGCAAGGAAAAGCGCGGGCGCGACCGCCTGCACGTCACCACCCGCGACCCCAACAGCGCGGTCTCGAACGTGGTCCTGGCCGAGGACGGCCGCACCGTGCGGTCCCTGACCCTCAGTCGTCCCGAGGGCGTCGACGCCAGCGCCCAGTCCTATTACGAGAAGGTCGACTCCGACAACTTCACGACCAACGCCGAGGCGCACTGGCGCGGCGACCGCCTGCAGGTCGACGGCTCGGCCCAATATAACTGGAGCAAGACCAGCTATTACGGCGTCCTGAGCCTGGCGCACCTGCTGGACGCGAGCGGCAAGCCCGCCGCCACGGTCAATGTGGACTTCAACTCCAGCAACATCCCGGGGCGCGGCCCCTACATCACCTTCCCGACCAGCGACCTGGCGAAGGTCGAAAACTACCAGATCTTCCAGCTTCACGACGAACAGGCCATCGCCAAGAACCACGAATTCGTGCTCAAGGCCGACGCCACCTACCGCCTCAGCGACGACAAGTTCTTCCGCAGCATCGGCTTCGGCGTTCGCTATTCCGACCGTCACCTGACCCGCGACTACGGCTATCGCGACGCCTTCCCGACGATCGCCCTGAACAGTTTCCCAGGCGGCGTCGGCGTAACGACCAGCCAGTTGGCCGTCACCGGCTTCTCCCCCACCTGGTACCATCTGTCGGGCCCCGACCTGATGGACAGGCACGACGCCCTGCTCACCGCCGCCGGCTGGACGACGGAACGGCCGCCCAACGATCTTGGCCAGACCTATGTCGAGGACGAACAGAGCCTGGCCGGCTACGGCAACCTGAACTACGCGATCAAGAGCCGCTTCCCGATCGACGGCGTGGCCGGCGTGCGCGTGGTCCGGACCAAGGGCCACAACGTCAGCACCCGGTTCGATCTGGACAAGGACTGGAACGCGGTCATCACCCCGACCGAAGGCGGCGGCGACTATGTCGACGTGCTGCCCAGCCTCAACGCCGTGGTCCACTTCTCGTCGAAGTTCCAGTTGCGCCTAGCCTACACCTACAACGTCCAGCGTCCCAACTTCCTGGACATGTCGTCCTGGCGGACGATCCAGGCCAACAACCAGATCATCTATTCCGGCAACCCGGACCTGAAGCCCAATCGCTCCGAGAACTACGACGCCTCGCTGGAATACTACTTCGGGCGCGGCGGCATCGTCTCGCTGGGCGCGTTCCTGAAGAAGCCCGACGGCTATATCTACTACAGCGGCGGTGGCCAGGAGACGATCAATGGCGTCGTGTACCAGGTCTACACCAGCCGCAACGCCGGACCTGGCGAGTTCCAGGGCTACGAGTTCAACACCTCGGGCTTCTTCGACTTCCTGCCCGGCAAGCTGCACAACTTCGGCGCCAGCGCCAACTTCACCTACATGGCGAAGTACAACATCAACTTCCCGTTCGAGGGCGACCAGCGCCTAATCCCGGGCGTGTTCGACGCCGACAGCACCTCGAAGTACACCTACAATCTGGCGCTCTACTACGACACCCCGCAGTTCAGCGCGCGGGTCGCCTATAACTACCGCGCCCGCTACAAGGTGAATGTCTACCAGGATAACCCCGAATACTCGCCCTACAACGACGCCACCTCGCGGCTTGACGCGGCGGTGAACTGGACGCCGATCAAGCAGCTGACCCTCAGCGTCGAGGGCACCAACCTGACCAAGGAAAACAACAACGTCTACTGGGGGCAGGACCGCATGCTGCCGCTGGGCGTTCGCGTCCAGGCCCGCACCCTGCAGGTCAGCGCCCGCTTCCGCTACTGATCCCTTTCACCGCATCGCCGCCTCAGGGCGGCGCCCCTCCCCCCCTTGGGCTGGCTTGTCGCCAGCCCATTTTTTGACCGGTCCACGGAGGCGGCGCGGCCGTCCTCGTCCTTCGACAAGCTCGGGAGGAGGAGGGGCTCAAGCGCCCTCAGCCCTGCCCGCCGGTCACCCGCAGCATGACGACCCCATGGGCGGGGGCCTGGAAGTCCTGCGATCCAACCGGCAGGTCGGCGCCGCGCCAGAGGTCCCTCACGGCGGTCAGCCCGCTCTTCCCCGCGTCGCTGGGCAGCAGCGTCATCGTCGCCGCCGCCTCGCCCCGGTTGAACAGGGCCACCGCCACCGCGCCGTCGGCCAGCGGCTTGGTCCAGACCTCGGTCGTCCCGTCGCGCCGAACCGCCTTGCCCTGGACGCCCAGGGCGTCCTGGTCCACGGCGATCACCTCGCGGTTCTCGAGCATCTTCAGCACCTCGGGGCTGCTCTGGCGCAGGTCGTGCCCCATCATCAGCGGCGCGGCCGACATCGCCCACAGGGTCATGTGGGTGGCGTACTCGTCATGGCTCATGCCGCCGTTGCCGATCTCCAGCATGTCCGGGTCGTTCCAGCCGCCGGGGCCGGCGTGCTCGGCGCGGCCGTTCTTGTCGAAGCCGATCCTGGCCATGGTCGCATAGTCATCGGTGATGTCGCCGGTCGTGCGCCACAGGTGACCGCCGACCTTGCGCCCCCACGCCCCGACCTCGAAGCGGCCGTACTCGCACAGCGAATAGACGATCGGCCGCCCGGTCGCCCGCAACGCCGCGCCCATCTCGTAATAGGTGCGCTGGACCTTGTCGGCGTCGTCATAGAACCATTCGCCCGAACACAGGTCGTACTTCAGATAGTCGACGCCCCAGTCGGCGAAGGTCTTGGCGTCCTGCTGGACGTGGCCGTAGCTGCCCTCATAGCCCGCACAGGTCCTGGGCCCCGGCGCGCTGTAGAGACCGAACTTCAGCCCGCGGGCGTGGACGTAGTCGGCCAGGCCCTTCATGTCCGGGAACTTCTCGTTCGGCCGGATCGCGCCGTCCGGCCCGCGGGTCCCCTGCCAGCCGTCGTCGATGTTGACATAGACGTAGCCGGCGTCGCGCAGGCCGGTGGCGACCAGGGCGTCGGCCATGGCGCGCACGGTCTTGTCGTCGATCTTCTCGGCGAACTTGTTCCAGCTGCTCCAGCCCATCGGCGGCGTCCGCGCCAGGCCGTCGGGCGCCAGGGTTCCCATCGGCGGCAAGGCGGTGGTCTTGAAGGCGCGGGCGCGGGCGTCCTTGGCGGTCCCGTGGCGGCCGGACTGCTCGACATGGGCGTACCAGATGTCGCCCGACAGCTTCAGGGTCTGGCCGCTCAGCACCGCCGTCCATTGACGGGTGGCGTGGTCCTTGTCGTTGAGATTGCGCAGCTCGAAGGTCGCCTTGCCGCCCTGGACCACCAGGTTGCGCATCTCCATCGGGCCGTACCAGGCCGTGGTGACGACGCCGCGGGGCTTGCCGCCCTCGCTGGACAGCTGGACCATGGTCACGCCCGGATAGGACGGCGCGTCGTCGAACAGCCAGACGCCGTCCAGCGGCGTCGCCGCCCGCGCCGTCCCGGCGGCCAGGACCGTGATCCCCAGTGAAAGCGTCATCAGGCCGCGAAGCATGGCGTTCTCCGTTCCATTTCAAGGCGCGCGCCCGAGCCGGGCGTTGGTCGAGGTCTAGGGCTGGGCGTCGCAGGCCGGGGCCGAGCCGCTGCCGGCGCGCGGCGCCTGGGCCGTCGGGGCCAGGACTTCCCACTCCTGTACGGCCAGGCCGGCATAGGTTCCCTGGGCGCCGGAAGCGTCGAACACCGCCCGGACGCACCGGGCGGTCACCGCCGCGAACCTGGAGGACTGGAAACCGTCGACGCCGGTCCCGAAGCCCTTGGGCTGGCGCACCGGCTTCCAGCCGCCGTCCCAATATTCCATCCGCCAGGCCTTCGGCGGGGCGACGCCCACGCCCGCCCCGGCCGGCTGGTCGGCCCAGAACCGGATGCGGGCGCCGTTCAGGGTCACCGGCCGGTCGAAACGGTACTCGATCCACTGGCTGGCGGGATTGTGCGGCGTCCAGCTGCCCCACAGGTCCGGCGGCAGAGGCGCGTCGCGGACGAGGCCGTCGTTCAGCGCCTTGATCCAGTACTGCACCGGCATGGGCGCGTTGGACGCCGTGGGCGTGGCCATCGCCGCGATGTTGCGGGTGGGCCCCGGCGGCGGCGCGGGACGGCGGGTGGGCGTGACCGGCAGGATGGCCGGCGGGCTGACGCTGTCGTCCCAGTCCATCCTGTCGATCGCCACGCTGCGGCGGAAGTGGCCGCCGCCCGCCGCGTCGGCCGTGTGGTAGGCCAGCCACCACTGGCCCCTGAACTCCACCGCGCCCGCGTGGGAGGTGGTCGAGGACACCGGCCGCAGGATCACCCCGCGATAGGTCCAGGGCCCGAGCGGCGACGGCGCGGTCCCGTAGGCGATGCAGGCGTGGTAGACGGCCGGCGTGCAATCCGACCGCGGCCCGGCCCGGTTGCCGGCATAGAGCATGTAGTAGACGCCCTTGCGCTTCATCAGCCACGGGGCCTCGAAGAAGCCGTCCAGGCTGTCGACCTTCACCTCCGGCCCCTTGGGCGTGACCATGTCGGCCGCCAGCTCGATGCCGCGCAGTTGGCCGAACGTGCCCCAGTAGAGGTAGACCCGGCCGTCGTCGTCGACGATCGCCGTGGGATCGATGTTCTGGATGTCGTTGGCGACCGGCGTCGTCTGCGAGACGATCGGTCCGGCCGGGTGGGCGTCGGTCCAGGGTCCGGCGGGGCTGTCGGCCACGGCGACACCGATGGCGAACCGGTCCTTGGCGTCGCTCTTGGCCTGCAGGACCGGGGCGTAGAGGTAGAACTTGCCGTCGCGCCCCGGGACGATCTGGCCGGCATAGGCCCGCCCGGGCTCGGCCCAATGGAATACCGCCTCCGGCCGCGCGATCGCCGGGTAGTGCAGCCAGTCGCCCGACGCCGGATCGCGGGTCGAAAGCGCCTGCCATTCGTCCATGATGAAGTCGTTGACGTCGGCCGGCGCCTCGTCGCGGCCGGCCAGGATCCACAGGGTGTCGCCGACCACCACGGGAGCGGGGTCGGTCGAATAGTACCGGCCGTCCGCGAGGATCGGGTTGCCGGCGGCGTGCACGGCCACCGGCTGGGCGGCGGCCGGCGTCAGCGTCGCCAGGGCGCAGGCCAGGCCGGCGCTCCAGGCGACCGGGGCCAGGTCATTCCTCATCGGGATAGGGTCCCTTGCCGCCGTCGGCGATCAACTGGTCGACGCGGGCGTCGATCACCGGCAGCGGCACCGACCCCAGCTCCAGGACGGCGTCGTGGAAGGCGCGGATGTTGAACTTGGGACCCAGCGCCTGCTCGGCCCGCTTGCGCGCGTCGACGAAGGCCAGCATGCCCATGTAGTAGGACAGCGCCTGACCCGGCCAGGCGATGTAGCGGTCGACCTCGGTCTGGATCTCGTGGTCGGCCATGGCGGTGTTGTCGTGCAGGTACTGCTGGGCCCGCTCGCGGCTCCAGCCCTGGGTGTGGATGCCGGTGTCGACCACCAGCCGCGCCGCGCGCCACATCTGGTAGCTGAGCATGCCGAACCGGTCGTAGGGCGTCTCGTACAGGCCCATGTCCTCGCCCAGCGCCTCGGAATACAGCGCCCAGCCCTCGCCATAGGCCGACAGGTAAGTGTCGCGGCGATAGGCCGGCAAGTCCTTGTTCTCGGCCGCCAGCGGCATCTGGAAGGCGTGCCCCGGCGCGCTCTCGTGCAGGGTCAGGGCCATCAGCGAGTACAGCGGCCGGGACGGCAGGTTGTAGGTGTTGACCAGATAGATGCCCGGGCCGCCGCGGCCGCCGGTGTAGAAGGGCGCGATCTCGTCGGGCACCGGGCGGATGGCGAAGCGGCTGCGCGGCAGGTGGCCGAACCATTGCGAGGCCTTGCCGTCGAAGCTCTTGGCGTCCCAGGCCGCGCGGTCCAGCAGGTCCTGGGGCGTCTTGGCGTAGAAGCGCGGGTCGGTTCGCAGATAGGTCAGGAAGCCCGGGAGGTCGCCGTCGAACTTCACTTCCTTCATCACGTCCAGCATGCGACCGCGGATCTTGGCGACCTCGGCCAGGCCGATCTGGTGGATCTGGTCCGGCGTCAGGTCGGTGGTGGTGAACTCGCGGATCTTGGACTGGTAGTAGGCCTTGCCGTCGGGCAGGTCGTAGGCCGCGAGAGTCTTCCGCGCGCCGGGGATGTAGTCGTCCCGCAGGAAGGCCCGCAGGCGGGCGTGGGCGGGAACCACGGCCTGGGTGATCGCCTCGGCCGCCTCGCGGCGCAGCGCGGCCTGGACGGCCGGCGGGATGTTGGTTGGCAGGGTCTTGAACGGCGCGTAGAAGGGCGAGGCCTCGGGCGTGGCGGCGTCGGCCACCAGGGCCACGCCGGCGTCGCGCCCCTGCAAGGTCACCTGGGCCGGGGTGAAGCCGCGCGCCAGCCCGGCGCGCATGTTGACGATCTGCTGGTCGTAATAGCGCGGGATGTCGCGCATCATCGCGATGTAGCCGCGATAGTCCGCCTCGGTCCTGAAGCTGCCGCGCGCCGATTCCGCGACGTCGCCCCAGAAGCTGCTGTCGGCGTTCAGCGGTTTTTCGTATTCGCGGTACTGCTGCTCGGCCAGCAGGGCGTCGATCTGCCCCTTGTAGACGGCGTAGTTGACCTGGTTCTTCTTCGACAGCTTGGCGACCGGCAGGTCGGCCAGCTGCCGGGCCGCCGTGGTCCAGCGGGCCAGCCGCGCGGCCTGGATCGCCGGACCGACATCGGGGAGCTTGAAGGCGTCGGTCTTGGGGCCGTCTTCGCTGGGTCCGGTCTGGGCCAGGCGCCAGGCGTATTCCTCGCTGGAGATCGCCTCGAAGCGCTTGTCCGCCGAACCGGCCTGCGCGGCCGGCGGACCGGCCAGGGCCGTGGAAGCGACCAGCATCGGCGCGGTCGCCGCCACGCACGCGACCGTCGTATCGAAAAGCCCGGTTCGCCGCATCTTCAGCCCTTCTGCTCAAGCAACATCATGATGTCCCGGTGGAGCGCGCCGGGGATCACCACGCCCTCGCGCAGGCTGCGGGCCCGCGCGGTGTAGCGGCGCTGCGACGGCAGCCGCGCGCCCTGGGTCTCGATCGCCTCGAACATCGCCTCGGCCCGCGCCAGGTGGTCGGCCAGCGCCCCGCCCAGGAAGCCCGCCGGATCGAGGGCGATGATCAGCTCCCCGCCGATCGGCGAGCCGCCGCGTCCCGCGTCGGCGGCCAGGGATTCCTGGCTGGTCATGTCGCCGATCAGGGGTCCAGCCAGCAGTTCGACCATCGCCGCCAGGGCCGAGCCCTTGTGGCCGCCGAAGGTGCGCATCGCGCCGCCCAGCACCGCTTCGGCCACGGTCGTGGCGGCCCCGTCGGCGTCATAGCCCCAGTGGTCCGGCACGGGTCGGCCGGCGCGGCGATGCAGTTCGATCTCGCCCCGCGCCACCGCGCTGGTGGCGAAGTCGAAGACGAACGGGTCCCGGCCCGGCCGCGGCCAGCCGAAGGCGATCGGATTGGTGCCGAACACCGGACGCGTCCCGCCCTCCGGCGCGACCCAGGCATGGCTCGGCGTGAAGGCCAGCGCGGCCAGGCCCTCCCGGGCCAGCGCCTCGACCTCGGGCCAGAGGGCCGCGAAATGCACGACGTTGTTCAGGGCCAGGGCGGCGATCCCGAAGCGCCGGGCCTTGTCGACCAGCACGGGACGCCCGCGCTCGAAGGCCAGTTGCGCGAAGCCGCCGCCGCCATCGACCCTCGCCAGGGCCGGCGCCGGTTCGTCCAGGACAGGTTCGGCGTCGAGCGAAACCACGCCCTTGGCGACGCTGTTGGCGGCCACCAGCAGGCGATAGACACCGTGCGAGGCGCAGCCGTCACGCTCGCCGGCCACCATGGTCTCGGCGACGGCGTCGACATGGGCCGCCGACAGGCCCGTGGCGCTCAGGACCTGACGCGCCAGCGCCCGGACGTCATCGAGCGAAAGCCTGACGCCCTCGAGTCCGCCGTCCAGGCTCACGCCGTGGACGCGGGCTTGGCGGCGAACAGCTGCACGCCGAACACCGGTCCGGCCGTGCTGCGCTCACGCGGTACGAACCGCACCCGGACCTTCGTCTTGCCCTTGGTCAGGGCCTCGGGCAGCGGATATTCGACGTCGAAGAACTTGCCCGGACGGTCGGCTTCCAGGTGCTGGGAGGCGACCTTGACGTTGTCGACCAGGATGTCGAAGTCGCGCTTGCGCTCGTCGCCCCAGTAGGTCGCCTGCAGGATCAGCGGGCCGGGCCGCAGCTTCATGTCGAACTCGAAGAAGCCGCCCGAGCGGGCGTCGCGGCCGTTCCGGTTCCGATAGGCCACCGGATAGGACAGCTCGGACGTCAGGTTGTGGTCGCGCTCGGGCTGCATCTCGCCCAGGTGCATGATGTCGACCGACCGGGCGCTGATGTCCTTGGCCCGCGCCTGCTCGGCCAGGAACGCGGCCTCCTCGGTCTTCCAGGCGTCCTCGGTGAAGCGCTTGAAATAGACCGCGCTGCGGCGCTCGTACTGACTGTAGAACGGCACGAAGTTCAGGTCGCCGGGCCGGCCGACGCCCCGGGCGACATAGAGGGCCTTTTCCGGCGCCGTGGGCTGGAAGCCCGCCAGCACCGCCTCGCCGACCAGGGCCGGATCCACGCCCTTCCAGGGTTCGCTGTTGGGACCCAGGTCGGCCGCCAGCACCATCGGTCCGCGCACCACCGCCACCGTGGACTCGTCGCCCGGCGTCGCTTCCAGGCGCAGGTCGAGCGGCAGGGTGATGGCCACCACGTCGCCGGTCCGCCAGCGGCGGTCCACAAGGGCGTAGCCGCCCGCCATCTCCGCCGTGACGGCCTGGCCATTGACGCTGACCTTGGCCTGGCCCTTCGCCCAACCGGGAACGCGCAGGGCGATCGTGAAGCGTCCCGGCTTGGCCAGCCTGGTCAAGGTCAAGCGCGATTCCGGTTCGTAGGGATAGCGGGTCTCGAGCTTCAGCCCCGCGCCGCGCGCCTTCCACTGGGCTTCGGCCGGGATGTAGAGGTTGACCAGCAAGGTCCCCTCGCCTTCCCAGAAGATCGACTCGCCGTGCTTGGCGTGGCTTTCCATGCCGGTGCCGACGCAGCACCAGAAGGCGTCGTCGTCATTGGTCGAATAGCCCCGGTCCGCGCCGGTCAGCAACGGCGTCATGTAGGTGAAGCCGCCGGTCTTGGGGTTCTGCGCCGCCATCACGTGGTTGAGGTGGGCGCGCTCATAATAGTCGAACAGCCCGCCTTCCGGCCGCCAGCTGTAGAGCTGCCGGGTCAGCTTGAGCATGTTGTAGGTGTTGCAGTGCTCGCAGGTCTGCTCGCTGATGTGGGCGGCGATGGTGTCGGGCGCGGCGAAGTACTCGCGGTCAGCGTTGCCGCCGATCACGTAGCTGTGGTGCTGGGTGACCGTGGTCCAGAAGAACCGCGCGGCCGCCGCATCCTGCGGCTTGCCGGCCAGTTCGTACAGCCGTCCCAGCCCGATCAGCTTGGGCACCTGGGTGTTCGCGTGGAAATTGGCCAATTGGTCCTGCTGGGCGACCAGCGGGTCCAGCACCTTGCGGTCGTAGATCCGTTCGGCGACGACCAGCCAGCGGCGATCGCCGGTGCGGGCGTAGAGCTCGGCATAGCTCTCGTTGAGGCCGCCATATTCGCAGCCCAGCAGGGTCTGCATCTGCTCGTCGTTCAGCGCTGCGAACACGCGCTCGAAATAGCCGCCCAGGCCCACCGCGACCTCCAGCGCCTGCGGGTTTCCCCAGGCGCGATGCACGTCCAGCAGGCCGGCGAAGGTCTTGTGCACCGTATAGAGCGGCGACCACGAGCCGTTCAGGTCGAACCCGCCCGAGCGGATGTCGCCCTTCATCACCTCGCCGAAGATCTCCTCGCCGTCGACGACCGCACCGTCCTTGCGCTTGCGCTGCAGGGCGCCGACATAGCCCGTGCCGCGCTTGGCCTGGGCCCTGGCCAGCTCGCTGACGATATAGTCGGCGCGTCGGCGGCATTCGGCGTCGCCCGTCTGCTCGTACATGACGACCAGGGCCGACATGTAGTGGCCCAGCGTATGGCCCGCGATGGTGTCGGACTCCCATCCGCCATAGATTTCGCCCTTGGCCGGCAGGCCGGCGAAGGTCATGAAGTTGTGCAGGAAGCGGTCGGGGCTCAACCGCAGCAGATAGGCGCGATTGACCTCCACCGCGGTCGCGTAGTCCGACGGCAGCAGGCGGACCGACGACAGCGGCAGTGGCGCGGCCTTGGCGGGAAGGGACGCGCCACGGGCCTTGGCCAGGGCGCTGATCGGCTGGGCCAGCCCGGCGAACGCCGCGGCCGTCAGCATCAGATCGCGGCGTGTCGCCATTGCTCTTCCCCCATATTTGATACCGTATACGATCTTAGGGTCACGTCGCTCGCTCGTCAATCTGGCGTATGGCGCCGCTGGCCGGGACACGTCTGGTCACGCTCTTGCCAGGGAGCATATTCGTCTGACTATATATCGTATAATCTTCTTGACGCTGCGGGGGTGAACCGGTTTGTGCGAAGTCGGAATGGGGAGGCGCGGCATGCCGGTGAACGGAACATCCAGGACGAGGCCCGGCACGGTCCGCCTTGGCCTCACGGCCCTGGCCCTGGGTCTCGCAACCGCTTCGGCGGCTGGCGGTCAGCCCCTGGCGACCGCCTCCACGACGTCCGCCAGCCCCGCGCCCCTGCCGCCGATCGCCGAACGTTACCGGCGCGCCGACCTGTTCCTGCGCGGCGGGCTGGGCCAGTACGTCGTTGACGACAACCTGCAGCCTCGGTTCGTCGCCGACGGTCGGGGCGTCCTCTATCGCCACGGCAAGCCCGGCCAGCGGGTCATCACCTATCTCAACCTGGCCGACCGCAAGCAGAAGACGGTCGCTGTCGAGGCCGACCTGGTCCACCAGGTCTCGGCGGCCCTGCCGACCGCGCCCACCTCCGCGCCACGCATCGACCTCGTGGATTTCGACCCGCGCACCGACGCCCTGGTCTTCACCGCCGCCGAAAAGCAGTGGAAGTCGACCCGGGGCGTCCTCGCCGAGACTCCGATCCAGGCGTTCGATCCGGCCCTGTCGCCGGATGGACGGTTCAAGCTGGTCGCCCGCGACTTCAACCTGTTCGCGGTCGACACCAAGACCGGCCGGGAAGCCGCCCTGACCACCGACGGCTCCCGCGAGCAGCCCTACGGCCGCGACATTCCGCAGCTGTCGCAGATCCTCAAGGCGGGCGTCGAGGAGCCCGACATGCCGGTCTCGGCCCAATGGTCGCCCGACAGCCGGCGCGTCCTGACCTGGCGGCTCGACACCCGAGGCGTCAAGCGGCTGTCGATCACCCAGCAGAACCCGGGCGGGCTCTATCCGCGCAGCTTCTCCTACATCTACCCTCTGGCCGGCGCGGCGACGCTGCCCCAGGCCCAGCGGCTGGTGATCGACGTCGAGCAGGCCTTCCGCGACGGGGCCGGCAAGATCGTGCCGCTGGCCATTCCATCGGAAGCCCTGCTCTATCCCGCCGCGCCGGACATGGGCTGGGACGGCGACCATGTCCGCGCGCAATGGACCGAGCGCGGCTATGGCCAGCTGGTCGTCTATTCGGCCGATCCTGTCAGCGGCGCGGCCAAGATCGTGGCCCGCGAGAAGGTCGCGCCGCTGGTCACCGTCACCTCGTCCAGCCTGCAGCCGGCCTCCGCCCTGGGCGGCGAGCTGGCGATCTCCGAGCGCAGCGGCTGGGCCCAGCTCTATCTGGTCAAGCCCGACGCCCCCGACGGCGGCAAGGCCCTGACCACCGGGGCCTGGGAGGTGCTGTCGGTCGACCATGTCGATCCGCGGGACGGGCTGCTGGTCACCGGCGTCGGCCGCGAGAAGGACCGCAACCCTTATTACAAGGCGCTCTATCGCGTCGGCCTGGACGGCGCGCCTCCCCGACTGCTGACGCCCGAACCGCTCGACCACGAGACCACGGTCTCGCCCGACGGCCGCTGGGTCCTCGACGAGATGTCCAGCCCGACCGAGCCGACCCGCACCGTGCTGCGGGACGCCCGCGACGGACGCCTGGTGCTGGAACTGGGCCGGGCCGATCCCAGCGCCCTGTGGGCCACCGGCTTCCGGCCGCCCGAACCGTTCACCGGCGTGGCGGCCGACGGCGTCACCCCGCTGTACGGCATGATCTTCCGGCCGATCGGCTATGACCCGGCGCGGCGCTATCCCGTGATCGACAACGTCTATACCGGTCCAACCACCACCCAGACCCCGACCTCGTGGCGCGACTCCGTCTCGGCGGCCGGCAACAGCGTCGCCCAGATCGGCGCGGTGGTGGTGATGATCGACGGCCGGGGAACCTCGCGGCGGGGCCAGGCCTTCCGCCTGCCGGCCTACCAGAACCTGGGCGAGGTGGGCCTGGATGACCACATCGCCATGATCCGGCAGATGGCCGCGAAGGATCCAGGGCTGGACCTGACCCGGGTGGGCGTGTTCGGCGGCTCGGCCGGCGGCTATGACGCCGCGCGGTTCGTGCTGCGCCGGCCGGAATTCTTCAAGGTCGCCGTCGCCTCGTCGGGCAACCACGACCTGCGCCTGGACAAGGCCTGGTGGCCGGAAGTGTCGATGGGCCTGGCGGACGAAGCGACCTGGGAGCGCAACTCCAACATGTCGGTGGCGGGCAATCTGCAGGGCAAGCTGCTGCTGGTGCACGGCGATATCGACGACAACGTCCCGGTCACCGAAAGCGTCCGCCTGGCCAATGCGATCATCCAGGCCGGCAAGGACGTCGACCTGGTGATCCTGCCCAACACCACCCACGCGGTCTATCAGCCGTTCTTCTGGCGCAAGCTGCGCGACTACTTCACCCGCAACCTGCTCGACGAAGCGCCGCCGGCCGGCCCGCCGCCGGTGCGCCTCGCCGCCGCACCCACCACCGCGAAATGACGAGGCTCCGATGACGAACCTTCGCCCGCTGGCCTTGACGGTCCTGCTGCTGACCACCACGCCGCTGGGCCTGAGCGCGACCAGCCTGGCCCGCGCCGAGGAGTCCGCGCCCGCTCCGGCGCCGGCCAAGAAGGTCTTCGCGCCGATCGCCCGGACGACCTATCGCACCGCCCAGTTCCGGCTCGACCTGCGCACCGACACCCAGACCCTGGCGCGGCTGTCGCCGACCGCCGACGCCGGTTTCGACTTCGTCCCTGGCGCGCGGGAAGCCGAGCGCCAGGGCGACGGCTACGTGCATGTCGGCGACATCCACCTGCGCCTGCGCACCGAGGGCGGGGCTTGGCGCGACTTCAGCTCGGCCCATCAGCGCAAGCCCATCCGCCGCCTGCCGGCCGGCGGCGCGACCCTGGCGGCGGCCGACATCACCGCGTCGCTGGGCGCGGAATCCCCCCTCCGCGTCGAGCGCCGCTGGGTCGCCGAAGGCGGAGCCCTGGCCCTGCGCTTCGTCCTGACCAACACGTCCAAGCAGGCTGTCGAGGTCGGCGGCGTGGGCCTGCCGATGGTGTTCGACAACATCATCACCGACCGCTCGCTGGAAGAGGCCCACGCCCAGGCCAGCTTCGTCGATCCCTATATCGGCCGCGACGCCGGCTACCTGCAGGTGACCCGCCTGAACGGCAAGGGTCCCGCCCTGCTGGTCCTGCCGGAGAAGGCCACGCCGCTGGAAGCCTATCGACCCATCCAGCAGGCCGGCCGCGGCGCCAAGCCCGGCGACATCTTCACCGACCGCAGCGAGCGGGGCCAGACCTCGGAAGGCTTCTACGACTGGACGGTGGCCAGCAAGGGCTTCGCCGAGCAGGACTGGAAGACCGCCGGCGAACAGTGGAACACGCCCACCAGCTTCTCCCTCGCCCCCGGGGCCAGCCGCACGATCGGCGTGCGCCTGGTCACCTCGCCGTCGATCCGCGCGATCGAGGACACCCTGGTCGCCAACGGCCGCCCGGTCGCCGTGGGCGTCCCCGGCTATGTCGTGCCCACCGACCAGGACGCCACCCTGTTCCTGAAGTCGCCCAAGCCGATGGCCAAGATCGAGAGCTATCCGGCCGGGGCGCTGACCGCCACGCCGGTCAAGTCCGGTTCGGGATGGTCGCGCTACGCCGTCCGCGCCTCCGGCTGGGGCCGCGCCACCCTGTCGATCACCTATGCCGACGACACGGTCCAGACCGTCTCCTACTTCATCACCAAGCCGCTCGACCAGACCATGGCGGACCTCGGCCGGTTCTCGACGACCAAGCAGTGGTTCGAAGATTCGTCGGACCCGTTCAAGCGGTCGCCCGGCATCCTCACCTACGACCGCCAGGCCGACAAGATCGTCACCCAGGATCCGCGGGTGTGGATCTCGGGCATGAGCGACGAAGGCGGCGCGGGCAGCTGGGTCGCGGCGATCATGAAGCAGCTGGACAACCCCGACGCCGGCGAGGTGGCCAAGCTGGAGCGGGTGGTCAACGAGACCATCGTCGGCGGGCTGCAGGTGGCCGAGGGCGAGCACGCCGGCGCGGTCAAGAAGAGCCTGTTCTACTATGCTCCCGACGAATTCCCGACCTATTACGACCCCAAGACCAACTGGAAGTCCTGGACCTCGTGGTCGAAGAAGGACGCCGGCGACCTGGGCCGGTCCTACAACTATCCGCACGTCGCCATCGGCCACTGGGTGCTCTATCGCCTGGCCCGCAACCACGACGGCCTGGTCAAGACCCACGACTGGCGCTGGTATCTGGACCACGCCCAGACGACCGCCGTGGCGATGATGCGCGACGCCCCCTACTACGCCCAGTTCGGCCAGATGGAGGGCGACGTCTTCGTCGACATCCTGAAGGATCTCCGCCGCGAGGGCATGACCGCCAAGGCCGACGAGCTCGAGACCCTGATGAAGGGCCGGGCCGACCACTGGAAGACCCTGCCCTATCCGTTCGGCAGCGAAATGGCCTGGGATTCCACGGGCCAGGCCGAGGTCTATGCCTGGATGCGCTTCTTCGGCCACCAGAAGCAGGCCGACGAAACCCGCGAGGTGATCCTCGCCTACGACCCGACGATTCCCAGCTGGGGCTACAACGGCAACGCCCGGCGCTATTGGGACTTCCTCTACGGCGGCAAGGTCCCGCGCATCGAGCGGCAGATCCACCACTACGGCTCGACCCTGAACGCCGTGCCGCTGTTCGACGCCTACCGCGCCGATCCCGGCGACCTGCACCTGCTGCGGGTGGCTTATGGCGGCCTGATGGGCGGCGTCACCAATATCGACCGGGAAGGCTTCTCGTCGGCGGCCTTCCATTCGGCCCCGGACATGATGTCCTGGGACCCCTACAGCGGCGACTACGGCATGGGCTTCTTCGGCCATGCCTATGCGGCGGCGACCTACCTGGTCAACGATCCGACGTTCGGCTGGCTGGGCTTTGGCGGCAATGTCAGCCAGGCCGACGGCGTTGTGCGGATCGAGCCCAGGGACGGGGCGCGGACGCGGCTGTTCGTGGCCCCGATCGGCGCCTGGCTGACCCTGGAGGCCGGCAAGATCGACGCCGCCGCCTATACGCCGGCCACGGGCAAGCTGACCCTGACCCTGGCGGCGCGGGACGCCGCCACGCCGGCCGCCCGGCTGCTGGTCGAGGCCACCACCAAGGGCGGCCGTCCCTATCGCCCGACCGGGGCGGCCTTCGAGCGGGGGGCCTACACCCTGCCCCTGAAGGATGGGCCAAGCACGATCGAGCTGACCCCGAACTGATCGGCGAGGACCAGGCGACATGACCAGGATCGAACAGCGCAGGGCCCATCCATGAACATCGTCATCGTCATGGGCGTCCTGGTCACGATCCTGACCGGCGTCCCGGTGCTGATCCAGCTGCTGCGGGATCACCCCCGGGGGCTGCTGGTGCTGTTCTTCGCCGAGATGTGGGAGCGCTTTTCCTATTACGGCATGCGCAGCATCCTGATCTTCTATCTGACCCAGCACTTCCTGTTCGACCCGAAGACGGCCAGCGCCCACTACGGGTCGTACACCTCGCTGGTCTATCTGCTGCCGCTGATCGGCGGCTTCCTGGCGGACCGCTATCTGGGGGCCCGCAAGGCGGTGATCTTCGGCGCCGTGCTGCTGATCGCCGGCCACCTGACCATGGCCATCGAGGGCGCGCCGGCCACCCAGACCCTGACCTATGGCGGCCACACCTACGACTTCGTCTCCGAAGGCCGCGGCGAAGGCCGGGTCTCGAAGCTGATCGTCGAGGCCAAGCCCTACGCCGTCGCCGCCTCCAAGTCCGGCGACTTCGCCGTGCAGGGCCTGCCGGCCGGCGCCCCGATCCCCGCCGTCCTGGCCAAGGGCCAGTACCAGCTGGGCGTGACGGGCCGGGACCCGCTGTATCTGAACGTCTTCTGGTTCGCCCTGGCCCTGATCATCGTCGGCGTCGGCTTCCTCAAGCCCAACATCTCGACTATCGTCGGCCAGCTCTATCCGGCGGGCGATCGCCGGCGGGATCCCGGCTTCACCCTCTATTACTACGGCATCAATCTCGGCTCGTTCTGGGCCTCGATCCTCTGCGGTTTCCTGGGGGTGACCGTCGGCTGGTGGGCGGGCTTCGGCCTGGCCGGCCTGGGCATGGTCGCCGGCTTCGTGGTGTTCGTGCTGGGCAAGCCGCTGCTGCGCGGCAAGGGCGAGCCGCCGGTCCCCCGGCAGTTGGACAAGCCGCTGCTGGGCCCGCTGAACCGCGAGGGCGTGATCTACGGCCTGTCCCTGGTCGGCGTCGGGGCGGTGGGCCTGCTGGTCCGCTACACGGTGATGGTCAACTGGACCCTGATCGCCGGCATGCTGGCCTCGCTGGGCTACATCCTGTGGTTCATGATCGCCAGGTGCGACAAGGTCGAGCGGGAGCGCCTGGGCCTGGCGGTGTTCCTGATCTTCGGCGCGGTGGTGTTCTGGACCCTGTTCGACCAGGCCGGCTCGTCGTTGAACCTGTTCGCGGCCACCAATGTCGACCTGGACCTGGTCGCCAGGCCGGTGCGGTGGCTGAACGGCGCGATCACCCTGGCTGCGCCCGAACAGCTGGCGGCGGCGGGGATCGACCGGGCCTCGACCTTCTGGATCAACACCAGCTTCAACGCCGCCCAGACCCAGGCCCTGGGCTCGGGCTGGCTGCTGATCTTCGCCCCGGTCTTCGCCTTCCTGTGGACCTGGCTGGGCCAGCACGGCAAGGACCCCAATCCGGTCGTCAAGTTCGGCCTGGCCCTGCTGCAGGTCGGGGCGGGCTTCCTGCTGCTGCAGCTGGGCGCGCACCTGGTCGACGGCGCCTTCCGCATGCCGCTGGTCTTCCTGCTGCTGATGTACCTGCTGCACACCACCGGCGAGCTGTGCCTGTCGCCCGTCGGCCTGTCGCAGATGACCAAGCTGTCGCCGGCGGCGATGGTGTCGTTCGTCATGGCGGTCTGGTTCATGGCCGTGTCGATCGCCGGCAAGGTCGGCGGCTTCATCGCCGGCCTGACGGCCACCGAGACCGTGGGCGGCCAGGTGCTGGACCCGGCCGCGGCCCTGGCCCGGTCGCTGGTGGTGTTCAACTGGATCGGCGGGATCGCCATGGCCATCGGCCTGGCCTTCCTGGCCCTGGCCCCGGTCCTCAAGAGGTGGTCGCACGGCTCGGACGAGACCGACCACCATGCGCCGGTGGACACCGCGACGAAGGTCGGCTGAGCGCGCGCCGACGGGGACAGGCGCATGCGCCTGTCCCCAGCCCTGGACGCGACGCCGTCTGAGCGGCCGGCGTTTTTGGCGAATAGTCACTTGCCCCCTACGGACCGCTTCGCGACCGTCTTCCCCCAGAGGGGGAAGAGCCTCTAGCGCGAAGGCTCCGCCCCCTATGGGGGCGGACAGGCGGCGAAGCCGCCAGGTGGGGGCAAGTGTTGGCGGGCACGATCTCTCGTCCTCACGCGGAAACCCGCTGAGCATATGGGAAGGGTTGCGAAGCGCCGGCGCCCCGCTCGTCCCCCCTGAAAGCCGCATCGGTCGTGGGGTTCATCGCCGATATTCCGAGGATAAGCGCACCACTGGGGACACGCCCTTGCGGCGTGTCCCCACGCGGGAGGCGCTGCAAACCATCCTCCACACAAAAAGACAGCCACCGGCGCTGGGCGCGGTGGCTGTTGAGTTCACCTAGGGGAGGATGGCCCGGGGACCCGCGACTACCGCCGCCGATCCCCGGGAGATGTTGAAGGCCTCAGAAATCCATCGTCAGGCCGACGAACAGGGTCCGGCCCATCGGGTCGTAGACGCCCGGATAGGTGTTGCCGTTGCCGAAGGAGCTGAGCAGGCCCGCGGCGATCACCGGCGGATCCTTGTCGAAGGCGTTGTTCATGCCGGCCCGCAGGGACAGTTGTTCGCGCACCTTCCAGTTGGCCGCCAGGTCGACGTAGCTGTAGGCCTTGATCTTGCGGTTGATCTCGACGTGGTCGCCCTGCAGGAACGGGTTGCTGTCGTTGCTGGACAGGTTGGTCCCGCCGAAATAGCGCCAGTTGACCGAGACCGTGGCCGGGATCCACGGCAGGCTCCAGGTCGTGCGCAGCTGGTGGCGCCAGGCCGGGTTGGGCTGGCCGCAGGTCGGACCGAACAGGCCCTTGCAGTTATAGGCGCCCAGGCCCGGCAGCTGCTCGATCTTGCGGCTGTTGAGGTAGGTGCCCACGAAGCTGAAGTCGAGCGAGCCCCAGTCGCCGCCCTTGGTCAGGGCCGACAGGTCGAAGCGATAGTTGCCGGTCACGTCCAGGCCCGAGGTCTGCAGGAAGCCGGTGTTCTGGTTGGTGGCGACGATGTAGCCGCGATCGCCGAACAGCACGCCCGAGGCCGGGTCGCGGTGGAACAGGCTGCAGAAGTACGGATTGCTGGTCTGGACGCACTGATTGATCACGGTCGGGGCGTCGACCGAGCCGATGTACTGGTCGACATAGATGTCGAAATAGTCGAGCGACATCGAGAAGCCGGGCAGGAAGCGCGGGGTCAGGACGACGCCGGCGGTGCGGGTGTCGGCCACTTCCGGCTTCAGGTCGGGATTGCCGCCGCCCTGGGTGACGCAGGTCTCGGCCGGGCATTCCGGGATCTTGCCGTACTGGGCGGCGGTGACGCCGGTCAGGGCGCAGGCCGCGGCCGACGCCGTCGGCGTGGCCCCAGCGCAGGGGTCCACCGCCGCGACATTGCCCAGGCCCTGAGGCGCGAACAGCTCGCTGATATTGGCCGCCCGCACCGCGCGGTTGTAGCTGGCGCGGAACCGGATGTCGGAGCTCGGGGCGTACTGCAGCTCGACCTTGTAGGTCGAGACCCGCTTGTCGAGATAGTCGTACTTGGAGGTCCGATAGCCGGCGTTGACCGACAGGCTCTTGATGAACGGCGCGTCCTGGACCAGCGGCAGGTCCATTTCGCCATAGGCTTCGGTGACGCTGAACGCCCCGTTGTTCTCCTTGGTCCCGCCCGCCTGGGCCAGGGCGTCGGCCTCGAACTTCAGCTCCTCGCGGCGATGCTCGACGCCCAGGGCCACAGCCGCGCCGTCGTCGGCCCACGGGCTCTTGAGCCCGTACTGGCCCAGGTCACCGTTCACGTTCGCGCTCAGCACCTTCTCGCGCTGGACGCCGTGGGTGTAGGTCGGGGCGTAGAGGTACTTGTAGGCCGCCGCGCTGAGGCCCTGGTACTTGAAGACGTCGATCGGCACGCAGTTCGGATCGGTGCCGTCGACCACCGACTTGCAGGTCGGCGTCCCGTTGACGCTGACCACCTGCAGGGCCTTGGTGGCCTTGGCGTTGTCGACATTGTTCTTGTAGCTCTCGTCGAGCACGACCTGGGAGTAGAGGAAGCCGGCGTCGTAGCTCCAGCCCGGCGCGATCTCGCCGCGCGAGCCCAGGTTGATCCGATAGTCGGTGTGGCGCAGGTCGTCGCGGCGCGGCGAGCTGCCCGGCCCGGTCAGCCGGTAGCCGATGAAGGTGTCCTGGCTGACGTCCGTGCCGGCGGCCGAAC
Organism: Caulobacter sp. Root1472; assembly: GCF_001426985.1. Lineage (NCBI taxonomy): Bacteria > Pseudomonadati > Pseudomonadota > Alphaproteobacteria > Caulobacterales > Caulobacteraceae > Caulobacter > Caulobacter sp. Root1472. Next base: position 29,497 of record NZ_LMFX01000032.1, read on the forward strand.
CGCACAGCGTCGCGGCCTGGGAGGCCGACATCAGCGGATTGTTGCAGTTGATCTTGAACGTCGTTCCCTGGAACAGGGCGGACGGCGCCGCCTGCGAGAAGGTGTGGTCGTCCATGAACATGAAGCTGCCGTAGACGTCGGCGGCCTTGCTGATCTCGTAGTGTCCGAAGGCGCCGGCCGTGTAGCGGCTGTCCGAGCGCTGGATGTAGTTGGTGGGCGCGTAGTTGTAGAGGAATGAGCTGTTGTACGGGACCCAGGTCTTGTTGCCGTCCTTGGTGTTGTTCAGCGTCTGTCCGGCGTTGGGGCCGCTGAGCAGGGTGAACAGGCCGTACTCGTTGTTGCTGGAGCCGCCGCAGACCAGGGCGTTGTTGCCGTCCCCGGCCAGGTTCAGGCCGCAGGCCGAGTAGTCGCGGGTGTCCTGGGTGACCGGCTTGAGTTCGCGATAGCCGACATAGAAGCTGACATTGCCCTTGCCGTCCGGCGTGTTCACGCCGAAGGCCAGGTTGATGTCGGTCCGCGCCCCGTCGGTGACCGACCGCTCCGGCAGCTTGTAGCCCGCCGCGGTGATCAGGGACCGGGGATAGTCGTTGTCGTTGCGGTGCTGGGCGATGCCGTACTGGGCGTCCAGCCGCAGACCGTTGAGGTCTTTCTTGAGGATGAAGTTGACGACGCCGGACACGGCGTCGGAGCCGTAGACCGCCGAGGCGCCGCCGGTCACCACGTCCACCCGCTCCACCAGGGCGCTGGGGATGAAGTTCACGTCGGCGGTCTCGGCCGGCAGCATCCGCTGGCCGTCGACCAGCACCAGCACGCGGCTGGAGCCCATGTTGCGCAGGTTCACCCGGGCCGTGCCGTCCGAACCGTTCGAGCCGTTCTCGTTGGAATCGGCGGTGAACTGGGGCAGGCGGTTCAGCACGCTCTCGATCGAGGTGGCGCCCTGGTACTTGATCTCGTCGTCGCCGACGACGGTCATCGGGCTGGCCGAGACCAGGTTGGGTCGCTTGATCCGCGATCCGGTCACCACCACCGCGTCCAGCGTCGCCGGCTCTTCGGCCGTGGCGACCTGCTGGGCGAAGGCGGCCGGAGCCCCTGCGACGACTGACAGGACCGCGACAGTCGCGGCGCCCGCCAGGAGGTCAAGGCGCGCCAATCTGCTGCGCATGGAAAATCCCCTCCAGAACGATCGCGCCTCCCACAGGCGCGCTTTCGGCAGCAGGAAGGCATGATAATATTATTTATGTCAAATATCTTATACGATATACATATAACGAAGGATGCTGGTGCGGGCGGAAGCGGCGCCGCGGATTGACAATCCCCCGGCGCGGCGCGGTCATGCGTCATGTTCGGATCCCCTCCCGGCCAGCCGCTGAAGCTCGTCCCGTTCACGCAAGCCAGGCCCAGAACCTTCGGTTCGTTGCTGTGCGACGGCCTGTCGGCCCGGAACCTGGGATCGTTCGCCGAGCTGCTGGCCCTGCACGCCCGCCTGCAGGCCGAACATCCTGGCCAGCGCGTGCTCGCCTCGCTCGACGACCTGGGCCAGGCCTCGTACACGTCCGGCCACGCGACGGACCATCATGGGCTGGACGACATCGAGGGCCACGACCTGTCCGGGCTCGGGGCCGAGGCCTTCGAGAACGGCGAACACCGGGGCTATCTCAGCACCCCGGCCGAGTTCCCCATTCGCCTGGCCAATCTTCTGGAGCGGGCGCGCGGGATCCGACTCGAGCACGTGGCCGGCGTGCTGGACTGGGAAACCTCGGGCGACGGCAACGACCTGGTCACGATCAACCAGGCCCCCGAAGCGGCGCTGCGGATCGCGCAGGAAAAGGAGGTCCTGTTCCAGGTCGTGCCGGTGGGAACGGCCGCCCAGGCGATCGCCGCCTTTCCCAACGGCTATTTCAGCGCCGACCTCGATCCCATGCAGACCTACGTCCTGGCCAGCCGGCTGGAGGACGAATACGACCTTTCGCTGTTCGGAATCGGCGCCCGAATGCTGGGGTTCCGGCGTCCGGCGGCCTTGCCGCAGGAAAGGGCGCGCGCGCTCGGCGAGGAACTCGCGGCCCTCTATGCCGGCGCTCCGCCGAAAGCCGCTGAGGCGCTGGCGCGACTGCTGACCGGCCGCGACTGGCTGTTGCTTCGCTACACCGAAAGCTGAGCGGTCGACGGCCGAGCCTGGCCGCCGACCGCCCTCATCACTGGACCTCGGTGGCCCGGGCCGGACGCGCCTTGTCCGCTTGCGTCCCCTCGCCGCTGAAGGGCTCCAGGCGGAAGGCGACGCGGGTCGGCTCCAGCCGGGTGCGGTACTTCATGTGCGGCAGGCCGACATGGTTCCAGGCCGTGTCGCCGCCCACGCCCCACTGGGCCGAGTCGACCAGCAGAGTGACCTCGCCGTGCGGGACAATGTCGGTGGACTTCCACGCCCCCGGCGCGCGGCGGTAGAGGTCCTGGTAGGGGAAGGCCAGGGCGTTCATCATCAGCGGCTTTTCGCCTGTGACCTTCAGGCCCGCGCCGCCGCCGCTCAGTTCCATCCAGCGGACGTCGATCTTGTTGCCGGTGTCCTGGGGCCGCATGTAGTCGTGGTTCTGCTCGGCGATCGCCCCGCGCCACAGGCCGATCGGGGCCGAGGTGTAGCGGTCGACATAGGTCTCGTGCGGGCCGCGGCCGTACCACTCGACGGTCTTCAGGCTGGTCGGCGCGGTGAACCACAGGCCCACCCGCACCGGCGGCGGCAGGTCGTCCTTCAACGGGGTCAGCTCGCCGGCGACGGCGACGGAGCCGTCCCCGGCCATCGTGTAGGTCGTGACGAACCGCGCCGCCCCGGCCCCCAGGGCGTAGTCGACGACGATCTCGACCCCGGCGTCGGTCTTGCGCGAGGTCAGGCCGCGCAGTTGGCGGACCTGGGTCATCGCCTGCCAGGGCCGTTGCTGGGAGACGATGCCGTTCAAGGTGTCGTTGTCGGTCTCGGCGCGGAAGAAGTTGGGCTGGCCGCCCTTGGCCAGGACGAGGCCGTCCTTGGCGTAGGCCTCGACCAGGCCGGTGGTCTTGTCGATGGTCAGGGTGGCGCCGGCGGCCGAGGCGGTGATCGCCGCGCCAGTCTCGGCCAGCGACACCGCGCCCGAGCGGGCGACGGCCGGAGCCGGCGTCGCCGAGACGGCGAACTGCTCCCAGCCGACCGTGTAGCCGGCCGGGGTCAACGGCACGGCGCCGGCCTTGGCCTTCGCGCGCACGGTGACGAAGTACTCCGCGCCGGGCTTAGCCGGGATCTTCGGCAGCGGCAGGACGACGTCCTCCACGCCCCGCGCGGCGGTCTTCAAGGCCGGCAACTGGCCCGAGGCGATCGCCACGCCGTTCTCCTCCAGCGTCCAGTCGAAGTCGAAACCCGACAGGTCCCGGAAGTCGTGGCGGTTGGTCACCGTCACCTTGCCGGTCGCCGGGTCGAAGGCGCCGAACTGGATCGGGGAAAGCACCTTCTGCACCTCGTAGAGGTGCGGGTTGGGCGTGCGGTCCGGCTGGTTGAGGCCGTCGCCGAACTCGACGTCGCCGCCGGGATTGGGTCCGTATTCGCCGCCGTCGCCCCAATAGCGCCGGCCGTCCTTGGTGTAGCGGTACATCGACTGGTCCACCCAGTCCCAGATGAAGCCGCCTTGCAGCTTGTCGTACTGGTAGATGGTGTCCCAGTAGTCCTTGAAGTTGCCGCCCGAATTGCCCTGCATGTGCGAATATTCGCACTGGATCATCGGCTGGGTGCGGGTCGGATCCTTGGCCCAGTCGACCATCTTCTCGATGTCGTCGTACATGGGGGCATAGATGTCGACGAAGGCGTTGGGCTCGTGCTCCCAGTCCAGGGTGCCCCAGCCCAGGTATGAGATCAGGCGGCTGGGATCGCGCTTGCGGGCCGCCGCGGCGGCCTTCTCGAAGTTAGGTCCGATGCCGGCCTCGTTGCCCAGTGACCAGAAGATCACCGACGGGTGGTTCTTGTCGCGCTCGACCATGTTCATGACGCGGCTGACATGGGCCTGCTCCCAGGCCGGGTCGAAGCCGATCTGCAGCTTGGGCCGCAGCTCCGGATGCTTGTTGGCGTAGTCCATGTAGGCGTGGCTCTCGATATCGGCCTCGTCCATGACATAGAGGCCGTACTCGTCGGCCAGGGCGTACCACAGCTCGGCGTTGGGATAGTGCGAGGTGCGCACGGCGTTGATGTTGTTGCGCTTCATCAGCTCGATATCGCGGCGCATCGAGGCCTCGGAGATCACGTGGAAGGTCTCCGGATCGTGCTCGTGGCGATTGACGCCGCGGATGACGATCGGCTTGCCGTTGACCGCCACCCGGCCGTTCCTGATCTCCACGGTGCGGAAACCGATGCGCTGCGGCGTGGCCTGGATCACCTGGCCCTTTGTGTCCAGCACCTCGACCAGCAGGGTGTAGAGGTTGGGCGTCTCGGCCGTCCAGGCCTTCACCCCCGGCACGCTGGCCGACAGGGTCTGGGCCTTGGCCGCGCCGGCCGCGACCTTGGCTTCCTTGGTCAGGACGGTCTTGTCGCCGTCCAGCAGGGTCATGCGCACGGTGACCGGCTTGTCGCGGGCCGCCAGGGCCACGTCGGTCGACAGCACCCCGTCGCGATAGGCCTTGTCCAGGCCGGCATGGACGAACAGGTCGCTGGCCGCGGCCTTGGGCACGGCCTTCAGATAGACCGAGCGCTCGATGCCCGAGACCCGCCAGAAGTCCTGGTCCTCCAGGTAGGAGCCATCCGACCAGCGGTGGACCTGGATGGCGACGATGTTGGGCTGGCCGGGCTTCAGCAGCTTGGTGACGTCGAACTCGCTGGGCAGCTTGGAGTCTTCCGAATAGCCGGCCTCCACGCCGTTGACCCACACCTGGTAGGCCGAGCC
>NZ_LMFX01000033.1:0-30083 GCF_001426985.1 Caulobacter sp. Root1472
ACGTTCATCCGGGGAGACCTCCGGCCAAGGTTGGAGCTTCGCAACCCCAGCTTCTCAGCCGCTCCCCGGGTGAACAACCTTCATAGCTTCGACAGCTAGGTCGCACGGCGGGGACCACGCCCGGCGTATCGGAAAATCTACCCAGGGCTGTGAAGCGCCACAGTTTCGCCCCAGCGCCGCTTTCCAGTAGCGCTTGGGGGGCGGAGCTAGGGACACACCCATGAACCGCCGGGAGATACTGACCGCCCTGCCGAGCGCGCTGGTCGCGTCGCAGGCCGCCGCCGCGACCGAAGCTCCCCGTGCGCTGTCGGCGCGCGGCGAGGCCAACCTGACCGCCTTCGCGCGCCTGCTCGCCTATGTCCGCTTCTTCCACCCGACCGACGAGGCCGCCGCGACCGACTGGAGCGCGCTGGCTGTCTCGCATGTCGAAACCGTCGAGGCGGCGCGCTCGCCGGCCGAACTGGTCGCACGGTTCGAAGCCGTCTTCCGGCCGCTCGCCCCGACCTTGAAGCTGTATGCGGCCTCGACGCCGCCCGCCGCCAGGCCGGACGCGCCGCCGGCGGCCGGAACGCTGGTCATGTGGAAGCATTGGGGCGCGGCCCTGACCTCGCCTTCCACCTACCACGCCGCCCGGGTAGCGGTCGCGGACGGCCGGCCCAGGGTGCTACCGCTGAGCCTTGGCGGCGGCGTCAGCGCCCTGATGCCGACGACGGCCAACGCCATGCCCGCCGCGTTCGAGGCCCCGACCCTGGCGGCCGCCGCGACCGCAGCCCGGGCCTATCCGGCGGACGAGCGCCGGGTGCATCTGGCGGCCGTGATCCTGGCCTGGGGCGTCCTGCACCACTTCTATCCGTACCTCGACACCGCGGGCGACTGGGATGCGGCGCTGTCCGAGGGCTTGCGAAGCGCCGCCAGGGATCCGGACGGACAGGCTTTCCGCCTGACGCTGGCCCGGATGGTCGCCACGCTCCGCGACGGCCACGGCAACGTCTATTACCGCTCGGCCGAAAAGGGGCTGCCCATTGGCTGGTCGTGGATCGAGGACCAGCTGGTGATCACCGCCCTGCCCGACGACGCCAAGGACCTGACGGTGGGCGCGGTGGTCACGCGGATCGACGGCGTCGATGTGCGCCAGCGGCTCGCGATGCTGGACCCGGAAATCTGCGCGGCCACGCCGCAGTGGCTGCGGTTCAAGTCGCTGCAGCGCCTGCAGGAGCGCCCCGACGGGACGCCCGCTGTTCTCCAGGGCGAGACGCCGGACGGACGACCGTTCACGGCGAGCCTCGCGGCGGCGCCGTGGAAGACCGTATATGCCCTGGCGTCGAAGTCGGCCGTGGCGAACTTCTCGGAGCCGAGGCCGGGCGTGGTCTATGTGGACCTGGCCCGGGTCACCGACGACGATCTCCAGACGCGGATGACTCAACTGGCGGCCGCGCGAGGGATCGTGCTCGACGACCGGGGCTATCCGTCCGGGCCGGCGAGGATGCTGCTCTACCATCTCAGCGACCGGACCTTGCATTCGCCGCGGTTCGAGAAGCCGATCGTCACCGAACCGGACGGCCGGAACGTGGTCTTCGACGGCGAAGGCAGCTGGGTGATGGCGCCGCATGAGCCGCGCTTTCCCGGGCGGCTGGTGCTGCTGACCTCCGGCGGCTCGATCAGCTACGCCGAAAGCTGGGCGGGCACGTTCGAGGGCGAGAAGCTGGGTCCGATCGTCGGCGGGCCGACGGCGGGAACCAACGGCAACATCAACCCGCTTTGGCTGCCGGGCGGCTTCCTGGTGGTGTTCACCGGCATGCGGGTTCGCAAGCAAGACGGCTCGCGCCACCACGGCGTCGGGATCATTCCGACCGTTCCTGTCGCGCAGACGCTGGCGGGCTTTCGGGCCGGCCGTGACGAGGTGCTTGAGCGCGGCGCCGCCCTGGCGGCCGGAGACGCCTAATCGCTCGCGGCGACCTGGCTGGGCGCGCCGGCCTTGGCCAGGGCGCGCGACCTGTTGACGCGACCTTGAGCTTTCCGTCCGGACGCGGTTGATTTTTGGACGAGTGCGTCCATTTATCCCTTGCCCGGGACGAAGGTCCGATATATCGCCCCGGTCCATCGGGTTGATTTCGGGATCCTTAAGTCCATGGCCACCGCCTCCAAGAAGAAGCTCGTTCCCCTGATCGTCGGCGGCGCGGCCGTCGTGGCGCTGGTCGTCGGCGGCGGGCTGTGGTTCGTCGACAAGCAACGCTACGAAACCACCGACAACGCCTTCGTCCAGGCCGACACCGTGCAGGTCAGCCCGCAGGTCTCCGGCTATGTCGCGCAGGTGCTGGTGGCCGACAACCAGCGTGTCGAGGCCGGCCAGGTCGTCGCCCGTATCGACCCCGCGCCGCTGCAAGCCAAGCTGGACCAGGCGATCGCCAACGCCCAGGCCCTTGAGGCGGCCATCCAGAGCGTCGACGACAAGGCCGCCCTCGAGCAGGCGATGATCGCCCAGCGGGCCGCCGGCGTGGCCAGCGCCCAGGCCGACCAGGGCCGGGCCAAGGCCGACCTGATCCGCTACGACGCCCTGGCCAAGCAGGGCTGGGTCTCGACCCAGAAGGTCCAGACCACCCAGGCCAGCGCCGCCCAGTCGGCCGCCGCCGTCCAGAGCGCCCAGGCGGCCCTGGAGGCCGAGCGCCGCGCCGCCCAGTCCCTGGGCTCGGCCCGCGCCCAGACCGTCGCCCAGGCGGCCGCGGCCCGCGCCGCCGTCGAGCAGGCCCGCATCGACCTTGACCGCACCGTGATCCGCGCCCCGGTGGCCGGCGTCGTCGGCGCCCGCTCGGTGCGTCCCGGCCAGCTGGTCCAGCCGGGCGTGGCCCTGATGTCGGTCGTCCCGGTCGGCCAGGGCTATGTCGTCGCCAACTTCAAGGAGACCCAGGTGGCCCGCCTGCGCGTGGGCCAGCCGGTGGAGATCAAGGCCGACGCCTTCGGCAAGAGCGTGATCCACGGCAAGCTGGACAGCTTCGCCCCGGCCACCGGCCAGGAGTTCGCCCTGATCCCGGTCGAGAACGCCGTCGGCAACTTCACCAAGATCACCCAGCGCCTGCCGGTGAAGATCGTGGTCGACAAGTCGCCGCTGGGCTCGGCCCTGCGCCCCGGCCTGTCGGTCGACGTCAAGGTCGACGTCCGCGACCGCTCGGGCCCGACCTTCGCCGAGGCCGGCCTGCCCGGCGCGGCCCAGTACGCCCAGCAGGGCCAGGCGCGCTAGGGCGCGGTCCAGGATCGCCGCCATGACCGACGCCGCCCTCCCCGCCCAGTCCGCGCCGCCCGCCGCGAAATCGGCGGCCGAGATCGACTGGACCAAACTGCTCCTCGGCTTCGGGGCCATGGTCATCGGCCAGTTCATGGCCATCCTCGACATCCAGATCGTGGCGGCCTCGCTGCCGCAGATCCAGGCCGGGGTGGGGGCCAGCGCCGACCAGGTCAGCTGGATCCAGACCGCCTACCTGATCCCCGAGGTCGTGATGATCCCGCTGTCGGGATATCTGTCGCGGCTGTGGGGGACACAGCGCGTCTACCTGATCTCGTGCACCGGCTTCATGGTCATGAGCGTGCTGACGGGGCTGTCCTCGTCGATCGACATGATGATCCTGACCCGGGCCCTGCAGGGCTTCATCGGCGGGGCGATGATCCCGACGGTGTTCGCCGTGGCCTTCACCGCCTTCCCGCCCGAGCGGCGGATCACGGCCAGCGTGATCATGGGCCTGATCGTCACCCTGGCCCCGACGGTGGGCCCGACCCTGGGCGGGCACCTGACCGAATGGCTCAGCTGGCGCTGGCTGTTCTTCATCAACGTGCCGACCGGCCTGGTCGTGCTGTTCGGCGTGGCCCGCTGGGGCCAGTTCGACAAGGGCGACCCCAGCCTCGCCAAGGGCTTCGACTGGTTCGGCCTGGCGGTGATGGCCACCTTCCTGATGAGCATGCAGTTCGTGCTGGAGGAGGGCTCCAAGGACGGCTGGTTCGAGGACAGCGGCATCCTGGGCCTGACCGTGCTGGCCTGCGTCACCGGCGCGGTCTTCATCTGGCGCTCGCTCAGCTATCGCAACCCGATCGTCGAGCTGCGGGCCTTCGCCAACCGCAACTTCAGCGTCGGCGTGGCCATGACCGCCGTGTCGGGGGCCAGCCTGTTCGGCGGCACCTTCCTGCTGCCGCAGTTCCTGGGCCGGGTGCGGCACTATTCGGCCTCCGAGGTCGGCACCACCATGGTGGTCTCGGGCCTGTCGATGTTCGCCACCGGGCCGATCGCCGGCCGGCTGGTGCGCCAGATGGATCCGCGCATCCCGATGTGCATCGGCTTCACGCTGGCGGGCTTCGGCATGTACATGGCCCATGGCGTGACCAAGGACTGGGGTTTCTGGGAGTTCGCCGGAGTCCAGGCCTGCCGGGGCGTGGGCGTGATGATCGCCATGATCGCCACCCAGCAGGTGACGATGAGCACCCTGCCCCCGCACATGGTCAAGAACGCCTCGGGCCTGGTGAATCTGGCGCGCAACACCGGCGGCGCGATCGGCCTGGCTCTGCTGGCCACGACGATCACCAACCAGACGGCGCTGTACTACATGGGCCTGTCGGACGAGCTGGGTCAGGGCGACGCCCGGATCGCCGGCATGATGGCGGGCCTGGCCGCGCGTATGCAGCAGCTGGGCGTCTCCGATCCGGACGGCGCGGCGCGCAAGGCCATCGGCGGCATGCTCAGCCAGCAGGCCACGGTGCTGGCCTTCGGCGACAGCTTCACCCTGCTGGCCTATGGCTGCTTCGCCGCCGCCGTCGTCTCGCTGCTGGCCAAGCCGGCCAAGAACGCCCCTCCCCCGCCTTCGGACGCGCACTGATGCCTAGAGTCGCCCATGCCTAGAGTTGCAGGACAGATCGACGTCGCCAAGACCGAAGCCATCCTCGACGCCGCCGTCGAGGTGATCGGCCAACGCGGCCTGGGCGCGCCGATGGAGGCCATCGCCCGACAGGCGGGCGTCTCCAAGCAGACCGTCTACAACCACTACGGCTCCAAGGCCGAGCTGGTCCGGGCCCTGATGGCCCGGCGCGTGGCGGCGATCACCGCCCCGCTGCGGGAATCCGGCGCGATCGACAATCCTGGCGAGGCGCTGGAGGCCTATGCCCGCTCGATGCTGGAGACGGTGACCACCACCAAGAGCTATTCGATCCTGCGGGTGATCATCCAGGGCGCCGGCGAAATGCCCGACGTGGCCCAGGAGGTGTTCGAGGCCGGGCCGCGCCAGGCGCGCCGCCAGCTGGCCGCCTTCCTGGAGGTGGAAACCCAGCTCGGCCGCCTGAAGGTCGAGGACTTCGATCAGGCGGCCGAGTTCTTCTCGGGCATGGTCATGGGCCACAGCCAGCTGCGGTCCCTGCTGCGCCTGCCGTCCGACAAGACGGCGGCGGAGTTCGACGGCGTCGCCCGAGAAGCCGCCCAGCGCTTCATGCGGGCCTACGCGCCGTAGAGGTTGCTAGGCCTCCGCCTCGTCGGGCATGCCCATCATGTGGAAGCCCGCGTCGACGTGGACCACCTCGCCGGTGGTCGAGCGGCCCAGGTCCGAGGCCAGCCACAGGGCGGCGCCGGCGACGCCCTCCATCGAGGTGTCCTCCTTCATGGCGCTGAAGGCCCGACCCTGGGCGATCATGCCCCGGCCGCCCGAAATGCCGGCCAGCGACAGGGTGCGCATGGCGCCCGCCGAGATGGCGTTGACGCGGATGCCCTTGGGACCCAGGTCGCGGGCGATGTAGCGGGTCGCCGCTTCCAGGGCGGCCTTAGCCACGCCCATGGTGTTGTAGTTCGGGATGGTCCGCTCGGAGCCCAGATAGGTCATGGTGACCATCGAGCCGCCGTTCGGCATGATCCGCGACGCGCGCTTGGCGACATCGACGAAGCTGAAGGCCGAGATGTTCAGGGCCGTCAGGAAGCCTTCGCGAGTGGTGTTCTCGACGAACGACCCCTTCAGCTCGTTCTTGTTGGCGAAGGCCACCGAGTGGATCACGAAGTCCAGCGTGCCGAACTTGGCCTCGATGGCGGCGAAGGCCGCGTCCATCGAGGCGTCGTCGGTGACGTCGGCCGGGATCATGGTGGTGACGCCGATGCTCTCGGCCAGCGGCCGCACGCGCCGCTCCAGGTCCTCGCCCTGATAGGTGAACGCCATCTCGGCGCCCTGGGCGGCCAGTTGGCTGGCGATGCCCCAGGCAATGGAATTGTGGTTGGCCACGCCCATGACGAGGCCCTTCTTGCCCCGCATCAGCTCGCCCTTGGGGAATGCGTAATCGTCGGCCATGGCTTGGCTCTCCTGGAATCCTTGAGCGCTAGCTAGCAGGAGGAGTCCTCCTGCGGAACCCTTCAGACGGGATCGATGTCGAAGCCGGCGGGCGGCAAGCCTGCCTGGGCGCGGGCGTAGAGGGCCTCGAAAGCCGCTTCCAGCCGCCGGGCGAAGACAGCGGGATCGAACACCGGTCCATTCCGCACCGCCCTGCCCAACCTGGCCTTCAAGGCTTCCAGCGCCGCCGGATCCCCGGCCAGCCGCACCGCGGCGGCGACATAGGACTCGACGTCGTCGGCGACGAGTTCGGGCAGGTCCAGGGCGGTCAGCAGGCTGGCGGCCACCCGGCTGGCGAAGCTTCGCCCCGGCGCGGTCAGGATCGGAATCCCCATGCGCAGGGCGTCGCTGGCCGTGGTGTGGGCGCCGTAGGGCCAGGTGTCGAGCATCAGGTCGGCCAGGGTCTGGCGGGCCAGGTGCTCGGCGTGCGGCGCGGGACCGGCGAACACCAGGCGGTCGGGATCGATCCCGGCCGCCCGCGCATGGGATCGCAGGTTGGCCGCCGCCCCCGGAGAGCCCTCGTAGAGCCACAGGACCGATCCCGGCGCGGCCCGCAGCACCGTCGTCCAGGCGGCGAAGACCTCGGGCGTGATCTTGGCCGGATTGTTCAGGCAGGCGAAGACGAAGACCCCGTCCGGCAGGCCGGCGTCCGCGCAGGTCGGCCTCGCCGCGAAGGACGTCAGGCCGTCGTTGGGCTGATAGAGCGGCAGGCGGACCACCGCCTCGCTCCAGTCCGCCTCGGCGCCCGGCGGCGACACCACCGGGTCAGCGATCACATAGTCGGCATAGGGCGCGGCGAGGGTTCCCGGATAGCCCAGCCAGCTGACCTGCACCGGCGCGGCCCGATGGGCCAGGATCCCGGGCCGGCCGTCCTGGGTATGGCCCTTCAGGTCCACCACGATGTCCACGCCCAGGTCACGGGCCAGGGCCGCGACGGCGGCGTCCGACAGGCGGCGCACGTCGATCCGCCGCTCGAACGCCGCGTCGATCCGCTCACGCAGGGCGCCGCCCAGATCGGGGCCATAGGACAGGGCCAGGATCTCGAACCGCTTGCGGTCGTGGGCCTCCAGCAGGCCGGCCATCAGCCGGGCCGTGGCGTGGTCGTGCAGGTCGGCCGACAGGTAGGCGACGCGGATTCGCTCGCCCGGGGGACGCGGCGGCCAGACCCGCGCGGGCGCGGGAGGCGGCGCGGCCAGGCCGGCGGCGAGGCGATGCGATGCGGGGTCGTCGAAGGCGGACAGCGCCGCGAATGGACCTATGGCGGGGCGACCGGCTTCGAGCTCGTCTCGTATGGCCGCCAGCAGGGCCGCGTCGTCGCGCCAGTCGCAGACCTGGCGGCGGGCGTACAGCAGGTCGCCCAGCGCGCGGGGACGGCGGGGATCGCGGGCGAGGACCCGCTCCAGGTCCCGCGCCGCCTCGACGGGGCGGCCCAGCAGCATCAGCAGGCCCGCGCGGTTGGCCAGGGCCTGCGGGTGGTCCGGAACGGCGGCGCAGGCCTGGTCGTGGGCGGCCAGGGCTTGCTCGAACCGTCCCAGGTCCGACAGCGCCACGCCACGATTGCACAGGGCGTCGACGAAGCCGGGCGAAGCGGCCAGGGCCTTGTCATAGGTCGCCAGCGCCTCGGCGGGACGGCCCAGGCGGCGCAGGGCCACCCCCCGGGCGTTCAGCACCGTCGCATTGTCCGGATCGCGGGCCAGGGCCGCCTCGCTGGCCGCCAGAACCTCGTCGTCGCGGCCCAGCGCGACCAGGGCGGCGGCCCGGGCCGACAGCACCCCGGCGCGGACCGGATCCAGCGCCAGGGCCCGGTCCAGGGCGGCCAGGGCCGAGGCCGCGTCGCCCAGGGCCAGGCGCGCCGCGCCCAGCAGGTGCCAGGCTTCGACGGAGCCCGGATCGTCGGCCGCCACCCGCTCGCACAGAGCGGCGGCCTCGGCCATGCGGCCGTCGCGATAGAGGTCGTAGGCCTGGCGGGCGGTCATCGGGGGTCCGGAAACCCGCCGCCGGATCAGTCGGCCTTGCTGAAGATCAGCGTGCCGTTGGTGCCGCCGAACCCGAAGCTGTTAGACATCACCGTGGTCAGCGGCTTGTCCGAGCGCTCCAGCAGGATCGGCAGGTCGGCGAACTCCGGATCGAGGTTTTCGATATTGGCGCTCTGGGCGGCGAAGCCGTTGTCGAGCATCAGGATCGAATAGATCGCCTCCTGCGCCCCGGCCGCGCCCAGGCTGTGGCCGGTCAGCGACTTGGTCGAGGAGATCAGCGGGGCCTTGTCGCCGAACACGTCGCGGACCGCGCCCATCTCCTTGCTGTCGCCCACCGGCGTGGAGGTGCCGTGCGGGTTCAGGTAGTCGATGGTCCGGCCGCCGGCCTCGGCCATGGCGATCTTCATGCAGCGCGCCGCGCCCTCGCCCGACGGGGCGACCATGTCGTAGCCGTCGGAATTGGCCGCGTAGCCCACGACTTCGCCATAGATCTTGGCCCCGCGCGCCTTGGCGTGCTCGTACTCTTCCAGCACCACGATGCCGGCCCCGCCGGCGATCACGAAGCCGTCGCGGTCCTTGTCATAGGCGCGGCTGGCCACGGCAGGCCGGTCGTTGAAGTTGCTGCTCATCGCGCCCATAGCGTCGAACAGGTTGGACAGGGTCCAGTCCAGCTCCTCGCAGCCGCCGGCGAAGACGATGTCCTGCTTGCCCATCTGGATCTGCTCGGCGCCCGCGCCGATGCAGTGGGCGCTGGTCGCGCAGGCCGAGCTGATCGAATAGTTGATCCCGCGGATCTTGAACCAGGTCGACAGCACCGCCGACGGGCCCGAGCTCATGGCCTTGGGCACGGCGAACGGGCCGATGCGCTTGGGGCCTTTTTCCTTGGTGGTGGCGGCGGCCTCGACGATCACCCGGGTGGACGGGCCGCCCGAGCCGACGATCAGGCCGGTGCGCTCGTTGGAGATCTCGGCCTCTTCCAGGCCGGCGTCGGCGATCGCCTGTTCCATGGCGATATGCGCATAGGCCGTGCCGGGCGCCAGGAAGCGCGCGGCGCGGCGATCGACCAGGGCTTCCCAGCTGTCGAGCTTGACCGTGGCGTGGACCTGGCAGCGGAAGCCCAGCTCCGCATAGTCCGGCGCGGAGACCACCCCCGACTTGGCTTCACGCAGTGAGGCGAGCACCTCATTGGCGTTGTTGCCGATGGACGAGACGATCCCCAGTCCGGTGACGACGACGCGACGCATGAACAATCCTCTTTTCTTCCCCGTGGTCCAGAAGGGGCGGCTCTGGACGGCCGCCCTACAGGTGGATCAAGACGCCATTTGGTCCGCGGTGAACAGACCGACCTTCAGGTCCTTGGCCTCGTAGATGGGCTTTCCGTCGGCCTCCACCACGCCGTCGGCGATGCCCATGACCAGCTTGCGCATGATGACGCGCTTGAGATCGATCTTGTAAGTGACCTTCTTGACGTCCGGCGTGACCTGGCCGGTGAACTTCACCTCGCCCACGCCCAGGGCGCGGCCGCGGCCGGGACCGCCTGACCAGCCCAGGAAGAAGCCGACCAGCTGCCACATGGCGTCCAGGCCCAGGCACCCCGGCATGACCGGGTCGCCGATGAAGTGGCAGGCGAAGAACCAAAGGTCCGGATTGATGTCGAACTCGGCCTCGACATAGCCCTTGCCGTACTTGCCGCCCTCGGACTCGATGCGGACGATGCGGTCGAACATCAGCATCGGCGGCGCCGGCAGCTGGGCGTTGCCGGGGCCGAACAGCTCGCCGCGACCACAGGCCAGGAGTTCGTCGAAGGTGTAGGAACTTTGTTGCATGGCCTCGCCCTAGCACGGCGGCGGGCCGCGCCTCAATGTTACTTTCAGTAACGCCTGTGAACGCCCGGCGCTCCGGCGGCGCGAAAATGCGCCTATTCCTTGCACTGGACCTGGGGCGCGGCGCCCCAGATCTCGGCCTCCGGAGCCCAGCCTGACTCGCCGCCCGCCTTCAGCTTGCACCAGCCCTTTTCGCAACGGTCGAGATTGGCGGTCGAACGGCCCGCCAGATAGGCCTCGACCCGGGCGCCGGCCTTGGGCTGGGCGCGGAGCGGCAGGGGGCTGGCCTGCACCCGCATGGCGGTGCGGCGGCCGTCGGTGGTGCGCTTGTGCACCCAGGCCAGGTTGCCCTCGGGATCGCAGATCCTGCGCCACTCGCGGGTTTCGGCCACCACCTGCACCGGCAGGCCCTTGACCTTGTAGATCCACAGCAGGCGGTGCGCCTCGTCCGGCCCGACCCGGGCGTTCACCTCGCCGTACTTCAGCGACACGTAGCGCGGCACCTCCATGCCGGACGGCGTGACTTTCGGGGCCTGGGCCCAGGCCCCGCCGCCCAGGCTCACCGAGCCGAGCGCGACCAGGGCCAGGGCGCCGAGCGAACGATGTTTGCGATTCCTCGGCATGTTGCTTGGCCCCATGGGGCCCCTTTGCTACAGATTTCGAACACCCGCCTGGGAAACACCCAATTGCGGAAGGCTTTTCGAACCGCTCATGTCAGCTCGCAAGCTCAAAGTGATCGTCACCCGCAAACTCCCCGATCCGGTGGAGACGCGGATGTGCGAGCTGTTCGACACCCAGTTGAACGTCACCGACAAACCCTTGACGGCCGATGAACTGGTCGAGGCCATGAACCAGGCCGACGTGCTGGTGCCGACCATCACCGACCGCATTGACGGACGACTTCTGTCGCGATCCGGCGACCGGCTCAAGCTGATCGCCAATTTCGGGGCCGGGGTGGACAATATCGACGTCGCCACCGCCAACGCCCGGGGCATCATCGTCACCAACACGCCCGGCGTGCTGACCGAGGACACCGCCGACCTGACCATGACCCTGATCATGGCCGCCTCGCGCCGGGTGGTCGAAGGCGCCGAGGTGGTCAAGGCCGGC
Organism: Caulobacter sp. Root1472; assembly: GCF_001426985.1. Classification (NCBI taxonomy): domain Bacteria; kingdom Pseudomonadati; phylum Pseudomonadota; class Alphaproteobacteria; order Caulobacterales; family Caulobacteraceae; genus Caulobacter; species Caulobacter sp. Root1472. Next base: position 11,251 of record NZ_LMFX01000033.1, read on the forward strand.
GGCTTCCACGGCTGGTCGCCGACCTGGATGCTGGGCCGCCGCCTGTGGGGCAAGCGCCTGGGGATCATCGGCATGGGCCGGATCGGCCAGGCCGTGGCCCGCCGCGCCAAGGCCTTCGGCATGCAGGTGCACTACCACAACCGCAAGCCCGTCAGCCCGCGCATCGCTGAAGAGGTCGGAGCCACCTACTGGGAAAGCCTGGACCAGATGCTGGCCCGCATGGACATCATCTCGGTCAACTGCCCGCACACCCCGGCCACCTACCACCTGCTGTCGGCCCGCCGGCTCAAGCTGCTGCGGCCGCAGAGCATCATCGTCAACACCGCCCGCGGCGAGGTGATCGACGAAGGCGCGCTGGCCAACATGCTGGCCCGCGGCGAGATCGCCGGCGCCGGCCTGGACGTCTACGAGCACGAGCCGGCCATCAACCCCAAGCTCCTGAAGCTGCCCAACGTCGTGCTCCTGCCCCACATGGGCTCGGCCACCGTCGAGGGCCGCATCGACATGGGCGAGAAGGTCATCGTCAACGTGAAGACCTTCATGGACGGCCACCGGCCGCCGGACCGGGTGATCCCGTCGATGCTGTGACTGGAGCTTGACCTTTCGGTCCTGAGACTCTTCTTTCGCTGAAGTTGAGTTGGGGGACTGATCATGATTTCCAGACGCCATGTCCTGGCGGGCGCAACGGCGTCGCCCTTGGCGGCCATGGCGGGCGGCGCATCCGCCCAGGCCGTCACATCACCCACCCTCGACGAGATTCTGACGCCGCCCACCCTGCTGGGCGCGGCCCTTTCGCCGGACGGTCGCCAACTCGCCTCGTTGCGGATGGAGCGCAAGGGCGAGCTGATGAAGGCCTACGTGCTGCTGCAGTCCGCCGACCGGCCCCGCGATCCGCCGACGGTCGTGCTGATCGGCGACTACGACGTTCAGCAGCTGGAATGGGCCAATGACGAACGTCTGCTGATCTGGATCTTCATTCACAAGAATCCCGACGGCACGCCGACCGGCCAACGTTATGGCGACCTGCTCTTCCCTTCGCCCCAGATCCGGGTCCTGTCCATCAGCCTGGATGGCGCGGAGACCGCCATCCTGTTCGGCAGCGAGGGCGGGCCCGTGTCCCGAGCGGCCGATCTGGGCTCCATCGTCGATCTGCTGGTCGATGACCCCAAGAACGTGCTGATGCAGGCCTGGGACTACGACAAGGGCTGCCTGCTGCTGTTCAAGGTGAATATCTATACCGGCGAGGCGACCTTCTTCGAGCGCGGCGCGCAGCAGACCTATGGTTGGCGCACCCAGAACGGCCAGCCGGTCATCCGCCTCGACAGCAACCGGCGGGGCACCGTCGTCTGGATCTACACCCGGCCGCCGGGTCAAACCGCTTGGACCCTGTACCGCAAGCTGCGCCGCAACGAGCTGGAGCAGATCTCCGACTTCAACGTAGTGGGCGCCACGGCGGAGGCCGGCGTGATGCTGGTGACGACCCAGCACGAGCGCGGCGGCGACCGGGTCCTGCAGCGCTTCGACCTTCAGACCCTGAAGTTGGCCGAGGTGATGGCGTCACGAGTCGATCGCGACATCGACAGCGTGGTGATGGATGAACGCGGCGGCCTGCTGGCCGCCAGCTTCGTGGAGGATCGTGAAGACTACATCTTCTTCGACCAGACCCTGAAGGCGCACTATCGAGGCCTGCAATCCTACTTCAAGAACGACGTCAATCTGAGCTTCGTCGACGCCAGCCTCGACCACAGCCGCTTCGTCGTCGGCGCCAGCAGTCCTACCCTGGCCGGTTCGCTGTGGCTGTACGACAAGCCTTCCGGCGCCCTGACCCCGCTGGGCGAGACGCGGCCCTGGCTTTCCGGCCGCCTGGCGCCGACCTCGATCCTCAAGCTCAAGAGCCGCGACGGGCTGGACCTGACAGCCTACCTGACCACCCCGATCGGCGCGGTGGCCGGACCCCGTCCCCTGGTGATCTTCCCGCACGGCGGCCCCGAGGCGCGCGACGCCTATGGGTTCGACCAGTTCGTCCAGGCCTTCGCGGCCAAGGGCTGGTACGTGCTGCAGGTCAATTTCCGGGGCTCCTCCGGCTACGGCAAGGCCTTCGCCGACGCCGGGCGCAAGCGCTGGGGCACGGAAATGCAGAACGACATCGAGGACGCCTTGGCCGCCGTCACCGCCAGAGGCGGAATCGATCCACGCCGCATCGCCATCTGCGGGGCCAGTTATGGCGGCTACGCGGCGTTGATGGGTGCGGTGAAGACCCCGAAGGTCTATCGCGCCGTGGTCTCGATCGCGGGAGTCAGCGACCTGCCCGCGATGGTGGCCTACACCAAGCGTGAGGACGGCGGCGACTCCCCGGCCTACACCTATGTGCTGGAGACGATCGGCGACCCCGTCGCCGACAAGACCCTGCTGGAACAGAGCTCGCCCGCCTTCCGCGCCAAGGAAATCATCGCGCCGGTGATGCTGATCCACGGCGTGCACGACGACGTCGTGCCGATCGAACAGTCCAACCGCATGGCCAAGGCCCTGAAGGCGGCGGGCAACCCCGCCAAGCGGCTGGACATCAAATGGGTGGGGCACCGCGGCTGGGACGTCTTCACGACCAAGACCATCCTCAATGCGGCGATCACCCACATCGAGACCGCTTTCACCGCGCCTCTCGCCTAGCCGCCGCAGCTCGGGCACGCCGGGTCCGCGCCGATCCGCACCGTGCGGGTTTCCGCCGCCAGGGCGTCGTAGATCAGCAGGCGGCCGGCCAGGGTATGGCCGGCGCCGGTGATGACCTTCACTGTCTCCAAGGCCATCAACGACCCGATCACCCCGGCCAGGGCCCCGACCACCCCGACCATCGCGCAGGTCTCGGCGTCGGGCGGGATCTCGGGCACCAGGCAGCGGTAGCACGGCCGTCCCTGGAACACCCCGACCTGGCCGGTCCAGCGGCCCAGGGCGCCGCTGACCAGGGTCTTGCCCTCGGCCAGGCAAGCGTCGCTGACCGCGAAGCGGGTGGCGAAGTCGTCCGTGCCATCCAGCACCAGGTCATACCGGGACACCACCGCCCGAGCATTGGCCTCACCCAGCCATACCGGGTGGGTTTCGATCGTCAGGTGCGGGTTCAGGGCCGCCAGGTGCTCGGCCGCCGCCTCGACCTTGGGTCGGCCCGTGTCGGCGGTGGCGAACAGCACCTGGCGCTGCAGGTTGGACAGCGACACCGTGTCGGCGTCGACCAGGCCGAGGGTCCCGACCCCGGCGGCGGCCAGATAGAGGGCGGCGGGCGCGCCCAACCCCCCGGCCCCGACCACCAGCACGCGCGCCGCCTTCAGCTTCTGCTGACCCGGGCCGCCGATCTCGCGCAGCACCAGGTGGCGGGCGTAGCGTTCGACCTCGGCGTCGGAAAAACTCATGGCGCTTGACCCTCGTGCCCGGCCTCGCCACATGCGAAGCCATGCAAAGCTCGACTTCCTTCCCCGACTGGCACGGCACCACCATTCTGGCGGTGCGCAAGAACGGACAGACCGTGATCGCCGGCGACGGACAGGTCTCCATGGGCCCAACCGTCGTCAAGGGCAACGCCCGCAAGGTGCGCCGCCTGGCCGGCGGCAAGGTGGTGGCCGGCTTCGCCGGGGCCACGGCCGACGCCTTCACCCTAATCGAGCGGCTGGAAGCCAAGCTCGAGCAGTATCCCGACCAGCTGGCCCGCGCCTGCGTCGACCTGGCCAAGGACTGGCGCACCGATCGCTACCTGCGCCGGCTGGAAGCCATGCTGCTGGTGGCCGACGCGACCTCGATCTACACGGTCACCGGCGTCGGCGACGTGCTGGAGCCGGGCGAGAGCGCCGGCGGCGGCTCGGTGGCGGCCATCGGCTCGGGCGGCAACTACGCCCTGGCGGCGGCCAAGGCCCTGATCGACCAGGACCTGACGGCCGAGGAGATCGCCCGCCGCGCCATGGCCATCGCCGCCGAGATCTGCGTCTACACCAACGGCAACCTGACGGTCGAAAGCCTCTGATCGGCGCGGTTACGCGGAATTCACGAGCCAGCGGCGCCGCCAGGCGCTTAGCTCCGGCGCGGGAGGCTTCACCATGCTCAAGACCGCTCTGATCGCCTGCGCCCTGCTGGCCGCCGCGCCAGCCTGGGCGGCGACGCCATCGCCCGCCGAAATCGAAAGGGCCGAGCGCGCCTTCGCGGCCGACGGCCTGGCCCTGGGCGTCCGGGACTCGTTCCTCAAGCACATGGCCGACGACGCCATCGTCTTCCGGCCGGGACCGGTCAACGCCAAGGCGCTGTACGAAGGTCGGCCGTCCAGCAAGGCCGTCCGCCTGGAATGGTGGCCGCAGAAGGTGGTGATCGCCCGCTCCGGGGACCTGGGCCTGTCGGTGGGTCCGGCGGCGGTCAACGGCCAGCGCGGCGGCTACTACGCCACGATCTGGCGCAAGGCCGCCGACGGCCGGTGGAAGTGGATCTATGACGGCGGGGCCGAGGCCGACGGGGCCAAAGCACCGGGCCAGGACACACCGGCCATCCATGGCCCGATCGCCAGGACCGGCGCGAAATCCCCGGCGGCCGGTTTCGACGCCGCCCGTCTTGCCGAAACCGCTCTGGCCAAGGCCGCTGAAAACAACGCGCCCACCGCCTATCGCACGGCCCTGCCCGCCGACGCCTGGCTGCTAGGCCCAGAAGGAACCGCAGGCCTGACCCCCGACGCCCTGGCCGAGCGCATCGACGCCCGGCCGGAGCGCATGATCCTGACCCTGCGCGGCGGCGGCGCTTCGGCGGCCGGCGACCTGGTCTGGACCCATGGCGAGGCCGGCTGGGTCGATCACCAGGAAATCATCCGGCACGCGCACTATATGCATGTCTGGCAAAGGCGCGCCGAAGGGTGGCGTCTGATCTTCGAGACCTTGAACACGGACACATGACCGAATTCTCCCCCCGCGAAATCGTCTCCGAACTGGACCGCTACATCGTCGGCCATACCGACGCGAAGAAGGCCGTCGCCGTGGCCCTGCGCAACCGCTGGCGCCGCCGCCGCGTGCCGGCTGACCTCCGCGACGAGGTCACCCCCAAGAACATCCTGCTGATCGGCCCCACGGGCGTCGGCAAGACCGAAATCGCCCGCCGCCTGGCCAAGCTGGCCCAGGCGCCGTTCTTGAAAGTGGAGGCCACCAAGTTCACCGAGGTCGGCTATGTCGGCCGCGACGTCGACCAGATCGTCCGCGACCTGGTGGAGAGCGCCCTGGCCATGGTTCGCGACAAGCGCCGCGCCGGGGTCAAGGCCAAGGCCGAGGCGGCCGCCGAGGAGCGGATCCTCGACGCCCTGACCGGCCCCGGTTCGACCGCGGCCCGCGACAGCTTCCGCAAGAAGCTGCGGGCCGGCGAGCTGGACGACAAGGAGGTCGAGCTGCAACTGGCCGACACCGGCGGCGGCGGCATGTTCGAGATCCCCGGCCAGCCGGGCGCCTCGGTGCTGAACCTGTCGGAGATGATGAAGTCGTTCGGCGGCGGCCGCACCAAGACCCACAAGACCACCGTGGTCGGCGCCTGGGCCCCGCTGATCGCCGAAGAGAGCGACAAGCTGCTGGACCAGGAGGCCCTGACCCAGGAGGCCCTGGAGCTGGCCGAGAACCATGGCATCGTCTTCCTGGACGAGATCGACAAGGTCGCGTCCTCCAGCCAGCGCGGCGGCGCTGACGTCTCGCGCGAAGGCGTGCAGCGCGACCTGCTGCCGCTGATCGAGGGCACCACGGTCTCGACCAAGTACGGTCCGGTCAAGACCGACCATATCCTGTTCATCGCCTCGGGCGCCTTCCACGTGGCCAAGCCGTCCGACCTGCTGCCCGAGCTGCAGGGCCGCCTGCCGATCCGCGTGGAGCTGAAGGGCCTGAGCCGCGACGACCTGCGCCGCATCCTCACCGAGCCGGAAGCCAACCTGATCCGCCAGCACCAGGCCCTGCTGCTGACCGAGGGCGTCACCCTGGTGTTCAGCGAAGAGGCCATCGACGCCGTCGCCGACGCGGCCGTGGCGGTCAACGCCTCGGTCGAGAACATCGGCGCCCGCCGCCTGCAGACCATCCTGGAAAAGGTGGTCGAGGAGATCAGCTTCACCGCCGCCGACCGTTCCGGCGAGACCGTGACGGTCGACGCCGACTACGTGAAAAGCCGCATCGGCGCGCTAGCGGCCGACGCGGACCTGAGCCGGTTCATTCTCTAGCCGAAGGCCTTCTGGTCCGCCTCGACCTGGCGCGCGGCCGTTTTGGCGTGGTCGCGCAGCCAGTCGGCCGGCTGGCTGGCGAAATGAGCCTGGAGCGCGGCGACCCGGTCCAGGTCGCCGGCATGGCACGCGGCGATCTCCCGGCCCATGGCGGCCAGCATGTCCCGCGACAGCAGGCCGTCGATCGAGTCCTTGGCCTCGATCTTGCGGCTGTTAGGCGACAGGCGGCGCACCACCACGCCGTCGGCGACCCGGTAATGCGGATCGACGGCCCGGAACCGGCCCTGGGCGATCTCGCCCGCCCGGATCGACGGGTCGCCGCCGTGCCGCAGCGCCCAGGCCGAGACGACCACCGCCTTGACCTCGCGCAACACCGGACCGCCCCGCCACTCGGTCCGGGCCACGAACCGCGGCCGGCCCAGGCTGCCGACCCCCGCCGTGCGGGGGAAGGTCTCGAAGGCGGCGGCGGGGTCCGGCAGTGCCGCGGCCAGGGCGGCGCGATAGCGCGGCGGGATCGGCCGCGACGGCGGCGCGGCGAACTTGGCCCAATAGGCGACGCGGTCGGGCTCGGGCAGCACCACCGCCTTGCGCAGCCCCTTGTGGTCGCGCTCCAGGACGAACGGCTGCGGCGCGGCCAGGCCGGCGGCGTAGCCCTCGAGGATCGCCTCGCAGATCTCCCGCGCCCCGACCACCTCGTCCTGGCGGGCCAGCAGGGCGCTGGCGGCCAGGCGCACCAGGTCCAGTGGATAGGGCATGACCGCCGCGTCGTCGAAGTCGTTGGCGCCCCAGACCAGCCGCCCCTCGGCGTCGCGCCAGCAGCCGAAGTTCTCGACATGGGTGTCGCCGATCGCCAGGACCTTCGACGCCGAGGCCAGGCCCGGACAGACCTCCAGGACCGTCTCGGCCCAGCGCCAGTAGGTCGCTCGCAGGAAGGGGAAAGGGCCGTCCCGCATCCTGTCGTGCTTCTCGGCCAGGTCGGCCTCGACCAACTCGCCGCCCAGCGCCGCGGCCAGCCACGCCTCATAGGCCTTGGCCGAAGCCTTGATCGAGGCGGTCATGGCCTTGTTCCCCTAGACGACGACCAGACCGGCCGCAGTCCAAGACTAGGCGCTGAAATCGCTGGCCGGAAGCCGGGCGCCGGCCTGCACCGCTTCCATGCCCAGCATCGCCGCTTTGCGGCCCAGGCCCCAGTGGTAGCCCGTCAGCCGGCCGTCCCGGGCGATGGCCCGGTGGCAAGGGATCAGCAGCGAGATCGGATTGGCCCCGATCGCCCCGCCGGTGGCCTGGTAGGCGCGCGGGCTGCCGGCCCAGGCGGCGATCTCGCCGTAGGTGCTGGTCCGGCCCGGCGGGATGCGCAGCAGGGCCTTCCAGACCTGGACGTTGAACGGCGAGCCGATCAGCACCACCGGCAGGGGTTGCTCGCCGCCGGCGAAGGCGTGGAGGGCCGTGCGGATCGCCGCCTCGTCGTCGCGGCGCCAGTCGGCCGCGGGGAAGCGCCGGTGCATGTCGTCGAACGTCGCCTCGTCGTCGCCATCGGAGAAGGCCAGGCCCGCCAGGCCGCGCGGGGCCATGACGAACAGGCCCTTGCCGTAGGGCGTGGGGGCCCAGCCCCAGGTCAGGCTGATCCCCTCCCCCCGCCGGCGCACGTCGCCGGGCGTGACCGCCTCCTGGGCGATGAACAGGTCGTGCAGGCGCGAGGGCCCCGACAGGCCGGCGTCATAGGCCGCGTCGAGCACGCTGGCCCCTTCCTCCAGCGACTTGCGGGCCTCGGCATGGGCGATGGCGGCGACGAAGGTCTTGGGGCTGACGCCGGCCCAGCGGCTGAACACCCGCTGGAAGTGGAACGGCGACAGGCCGACGGCCTGGGCGGCCTCGTCCAGCGACGGCCGCTCCTGCCAGCGGTCGGCCAGCCAGGCCAGGGCCTTGGCCATGCGGTCGTAATCGGCCGACCGCTCGGTCAGGTGGGCGAAGGCTTGCGAAGGGGAGATGTCCAGAGCCATGGAGAGGAAGATAATGCTGCGACCGGCGTTCGTCCGCCCGGTTCTTGCGCCTTCCGCCGAGATACCGTCCTCGTCCTTCGACAAGCTCAAGATGAGGACGGCGGATAGACCCGTTCAGTAGAAAGCCTCATCCTGAGCCTGTCGAAGGACGAGGTTTTCGGCCCCTCACGCGTGCCGTTCGGACCGCGCCTTCAGGATCGCCCGCTCCAGCGCCCGGGCGAAATCCACCCGCTCGGGCGGGCTGAGCGCCCGGCCCAGGGTCAGGCGTTTGCGCGACATCATCAGCCGCACCCGGGTCTCGTGCTCGCCGGGCTGGTCGACGCCCACCCGGGTGAAGGCGGTCGGCGAGCTCCAGATCACCCGCGCGCCCTTCTCGTCCTCGCGGCTGACCGTCACCGCCTCGGCCGTGACCCGGATCCGTTCGGCCCGTTCGGCGGCCCGGAAGCTGGCGCGTAGGGCCAGCCATACCGCCAGGACGTCCAGCCCCAGGAACGGCAGGACCGGCGGGGCGCCCAGCACCAACAGGAACACCGCGACCATCAGGTTGAAGGCGATCATCACCCCCAGAACGACATGCAGGCCGCGTCGGCTCATCGAGCGGTTCGGCTTGATCACGGCGTCCATGTACAGCGGCAGGGCCATACTCTGATTTAGGCCCGGCGGAGCGCTCTGGCGAGGCCCGGCTTGGCGAACCTGGCGCATCACGGCATGGTCGCCGCCCATGGCCCTCCCCGCGCGCAAGCCCTCCAATCCCCTCGCCAAGAAGCGTCCCGCCGCCAAGCGGGTCTCGCCGGCCGAGCGCGAGCGGATCGAGGTGCTGTTCTCGCGGTTCGAGAGCCTGGAGGACCATCCCAAGACCGAGCTCCACTATTCCAACCCCTACACCCTGGTGACGGCGGTGGCCCTGTCGGCCCAGGCGACCGACGTTCAGGTCAACAAGGCCACGGGACCCCTGTTCCAGGTCGCCGACAGCGCCGCCAAGATGCTGGAACTGGGGGAAGAGGGGCTGATCCCATACATCGCCTCGATCGGCCTCTACCGGACCAAGGCGAAGAACGTGATCGCCGCGGCCAGGATCCTGGTCGAGCGCCATGGCGGCGAGGTGCCGCTGAATCGTGCGGCGCTGGAAAGCCTGCCCGGCGTGGGTCGCAAGACCGCCAGCGTGGTCCTGAACGAGCTGGATATCGAGCCTGCCATCGCGGTCGACACCCACGTGTTCCGCGTCTCGCACCGTCTGAAGCTGTCGGCCGGCAAGACGCCGGACGCGGTCGAGGACGACCTGATGCGGATCGTGCCCGACCGCTACAAGACCCGCGCGCACCACTGGCTGATCCTGCACGGGCGCTATGTCTGCGTGGCGCGGCGGCCCAAGTGCGAGATCTGCCGGATCGCGGACCTGTGTCCGTCGCGGGAGCTGTTTGTCGGGGCTTAAACCCTCCCCCTGTGGGGGAGGCGATCGCGAAGCGATCGGTGGGGGAGTCTTAGGGTCGCCGATCCAGGATCTGGCGACCTGCCGATCAATCCCCCCTCCGTCGGCTACGCCGACACCTCCCCCACAGGGGGAGGACCTTAACTCAGAGCGCCCGCTCCACCGCCGCAGCGAACGCCGCGCCGTCGTCGTGGGCGTGCTCCAGGAACAGGTCCGGCTCGATGACCTCCAGCTCCATCAGCTGCGGCGTCCCGTCCAGGCCACGGATCAGATCGACGCGGGCGTAGGTCAGGGGCGCCCCGGCCGCCTTCAGCACCATCTCGGCCGCGCGCAGAGCCTCGGGCTCGGGCGCGACGCCGCTGACCTGGCCGCCGAACTGGGGCTGGACGCGGAAATCGCCGGCCACGGCCACCTTAGCCACCGCGTGGCTGAACCGGCCGTCGAAATAGAACAGCGACAGCTCGCCCTCCTCGCCCACGGCCGGCAGGAAGGGCTGGATCAGGGCCGGGCCCGTGGTGCAGCCGAGCAGGCCGTCGGCGTGGCGCAGCTTGACCGTGTCCTGCGAGCCGCCGGAGATCTGCGGCTTGGTGACCAGCACGTCGACGCCGAACACGTCGCGGGCGTGGTCCAGCGCCGCCATCGTCAGCCGCTCGACCGCGTGGGTCGGCACCACCGGCGCCCCCTTGGACGCCAGGTCGGCCAGATAGGTCTTGGTCGTGTTCCAGCGCAGCACCGCGGCGGGATTGACCAGCCGGGCGCCGGCCGCCTCCAGGGCGTCGAGCCGCGCGAACCACCCGTCAGTCCGCAGGTGGTAGCCCCAGGTGAGCAACGGCAACACCACGCGGGCGCCAGACGTGTCGACGTCGACCCAGCTGGCGGCCTCGACGGTCAGCCCGCGAGCCCGCAACGGCGCCGCCAGGCGTTCGAAGATCGACGACCAGGTGTTGGCGAAGCGGGGTTCATCCGGCGCGGGGGTCAGGATCAGGACGTCGGTCGGGGCTGGGGTCATGCCCTGGCGGTAGAACGCCGCGCCCCGCGGAGCAAGGCCCGCGTTGCCTTGCGGCCCCCGATCCGGTACTTCGCGCGCGTCGCGCTTTTCGGATAAGGCCTTTCATGACCGCTCTCTACGACGTCGCCGCCATCGGCAACGCCATCGTCGACGTCATCGCCCAGTGCGACGACGCCTTCCTGGAGCGGGAAGGCCTGGTGAAGGGCGCGATGGCCCTGATCGACCCGGCGCGCGCCGCCAGCCTGTACGAAGTGATGGCCGCCGGCATCGAGGCCTCGGGCGGTTCGGCCGCCAACACCGCCGCTGGCGTCGCCAGCTTCGGCGGCAAGGTCGCCTTCATCGGCAAGGTCGCGGACGACCAGTTGGGCGCCGTTTTCCGCCACGACATGAAGGCCATCGGCTGCGACTTCTCCACCCCGCCGCTGGCGGAAGGCCCGGCCACGGCCCAGAGCCTGATCAACGTCACCGCCGACGCCCAGCGCACCATGTCGACCTATCTGGGCGCCTGCGTCGAGCTGACCCCGGCTGACGTCGATCCGGCGATGATCGAAGCGGCCCAGTATTCCTACCTGGAAGGCTATCTGTTCGACCCGCCCGAAGCCCGCCGCGCCTTCGCCAAGGCCGCCGCCCTCAGCCACGGCGCGGGCCGCAAGATCTCGATGACCCTGAGCGACAGCTTCATGGTCGATCGCCACCGCGGCGCCCTGCTGGGCTTCATCGAGACCCAGTGCGACGTGGTCTTCGCCAACGAGAGCGAAATCTGCTCGCTGTTCGAGACCACCGACTTCGACGCCGCGGTCAAAGCCTTGGCCAGCCGGGTCGAGATCGCCGCGGTCACTCGCGGCGAAAAGGGTTCGATTGTCGCCTCGGGCGCGGCCTTGCACGAAATCTCGGCCTATCCGGTGGAAAAAGTCGTGGACACGACCGGCGCGGGCGACCAATACGCCGCAGGTTTCCTCTACGGCCTGTCCCAGGGCCGTCCGCTGCCGGTCTGCGGCCAGCTGGGCTCCCTGGCCGCCGCCGAGGTGATCGACCACTATGGTCCGCGCCCGCAGGTCTCCCTGCGCGAGCTGGCCGCCCGAAACGGCCTCTAGGACAAGAACGGACGACCATGGCCCGCACCGCTGAAGTGGTCCGCGAGACGAAGGAGACCCAGATCCGGGTCTGGATCGATCTCGACGGGACCGGCGCCTCGACGATCTCCACCGGCATAGGGTTCTACGACCACATGCTGGAGAGCTTCGCGCGCCACGGCGGTTTCGACCTGAAGGTCGAGACCAAGGGCGACCTGCACATCGACATGCACCACACGGTCGAGGACACCGGCATCGTGCTGGGCCAGGCGATCCACAAGGCGCTGGACGGCTTCAAGGGGATCCGTCGCTTCGGCCACGCCTATATCCCGATGGACGAGACCCTGACGCGCTGCGCCATCGACCTGTCCAACCGGCCCTACCTGATCTGGAAGGTCGACTTCAAGCGGCCCAAGGTCGGCGAGATGGACACCGAGCTGTTCAAGGAGTTCCACCACGCGTTCGCCATGAACTGCGGGGCGTGCGTGCACCTGGAGACCCTCTACGGCGACAACACCCACCATGTCGCCGAGAGCGGGTTCAAGGCCCTGGCCCGGGCGCTGCGCCAGGCGGTCGAGATCGACCCCAAGACCGGCGGCCATGCCCCTTCCACCAAGGGCGTGCTGTAGGAAACCGATTTCATGCAGACCGTCGCCCTGATCGATTACGGGTCGGGCAACCTGCGCTCGGCCGAGAAGGCCCTGCGCGAGGCGGCCCGCCGCCACGCCATCGACGCTGACATCGTTGTCACGGCCGATCCCGCGATCGTGGCCGCCGCCGATCGGGTGGTGCTGCCCGGCGTGGGGGCCTTCGCCTCATGCCGCGCGGGCCTGGACGCTTCGGGCGTCTACGAGGCCATGAACGAGGCCGTGCACGGCCGTGGCGCGCCGTTCCTGGGCATCTGCGTCGGCCACCAGCTGCTGGCGAGCGAGGGCCTGGAGTTCGGCGTCACGCCGGGCCTGGACTGGATCCACGGCCAGGTGAAGAAGCTGGCGCCGAACGATCCGGCCCTGACCATTCCGCACATGGGCTGGAACGCGATCGCCTTCGCGCGCGACCACGCCCTGTTCAAGGGCGTCGAGGCCGGCGCCCACATGTATTACGCCAATTCCTTCGCCCTGACCCCGGCCGACCCGGCCGACGTGCTGGCCACCACCGACCACGGCGGTCCGTTCACGGCGGCTGTGGCCAAGGGCAACGTGGCCGGCGTACAGTTCCACCCCGAAAAATCCCAAGCCGCGGGGCTCGCCCTGCTCGCCAACTTCCTGGAATGGCGCCCATGATCCTCTATCCCGCCATCGACCTGAAGGACGGCCAGTGCGTGCGCCTGCTGCACGGCGACATGGACAAGGCCACGGTCTTCAACACCAGCCCCGCCGACCAGGCCGAGCGCTTCGTGCGCGACGGCTTCTCGTGGCTGCACGTGGTCGACCTGAACGGCGCCATCGAGGGCAAGTCGGTCAACACCGCCGCGGTGCAGTCGATCCTGGAAGCCATCTCGATCCCGGTGCAGCTGGGCGGCGGCATCCGCACCCTGGAAGGCGTCGAGGCCTGGATCGAGGCCGGCGTCAGCCGCGTGATCCTGGGCACCATCGCCGTTCATGACCCCGACCTGGTCCGCAAGGCCGCCCGCCTGTGGCCCGAGCAGATCGCCGTGGCCGTCGACGTGCGCGACGGCAAGGTGGCGGTCGATGGCTGGACCGGCCTGTCGGACCTGGACGCCATCACCCTGGGCAAGCGCTTCGAGGACGTGGGCGTGGCCGCCCTGATCGTCACCGACATCAGCCGCGACGGGGCGCTGACCGGCGTCAATGTCGAGGGCGTGGGCGAACTGGCCGACGCGGTGTCGATCCCGGTCATCGCCTCGGGCGGCGTGGCCTCGGTGGCCGACATCGAGCGGCTGAAGGCGCGTCCGGGCGTCGAGATCGCCGGCGCCATCCTGGGCCGCTCGCTCTACGCCGGCACGATCAAGCCGGCCGAAGCCCTGACCATAGCGGCCGCCTGATGCTCAAGACCCGGATCATTCCGTGCCTGGACGTCAAGGACGGCCGGGTGGTCAAAGGGGTCAATTTCGTGGCCCTGCGCGACGCCGGCGACCCGGTCGAGCAGGCCCGCGCCTATGACGCGGCCGGGGCCGACGAGCTGATGTTCCTGGACATCACCGCCTCCAGCGAGGGCCGCGGCCTGATCCTGGACGTGATCTCCCGCACCGCCGAGGTCTGCTTCATGCCGGTCTCGGTCGGCGGCGGCGTGCGCCAGGTCGGCGACATGCGCCGCCTGCTGCTGGCCGGCGCCGACAAGGTGTCGGTCAACACCGCCGCTGTCGAGAACCCCGACCTGGTGGCGGCCGGCGCCGACGCCTTCGGGGCGCAGTGCGTGGTCGTCGCCATCGACGCCAAGGCCCGCGCGGACGGTTCGGGGTGGAACGTCTGGACCTATGGGGGCCGCAAGGACACCGGGATCGACGTGGTCGACTGGGCCGCCAAGGTCGTCGAGCGGGGGGCCGGCGAGATCCTGCTGACCTCGATGGACCGCGACGGGGCCAAGATCGGCTACGACATCCCCCTGCTGCAGGCCGTGACCGGCGCGGTGACCGTACCGGTGATCGCCTCGGGCGGGGCGGGCAAGACCGACCACCTGGTGGAAGCCGCGCGCGACGGCCACGCGGCCGCCGTGCTGGCCGCCTCGATCTTCCACTTCGGCGAGATCAGCGTCGGCGAGGCCAAGCGGGCCATGGCGCAGGCCGGCATTCCCGTGCGCCTGGACGACCTGAAGGGGGCCGCGTGAGCACGCTGTTCGACGTCCTGGAGCGCCTGGCGGCGACGATCGAGGCCCGCAAGGGCGGCGACCCGGCGACCTCCTACACCGCCAAGCTGCTGAACGACCCGGCCCTGGCCGCCAAGAAGCTGGGCGAGGAAGCCGTCGAGACGGTGATCGCCGCCGTGGCCCAGGGGCCGGACGCCCTGGCGTCCGAAAGCGCCGACCTGCTGTACCACTGGCTGGTCCTGATGGCCGCCTCGGACGTGTCGCTCGACACCGTGGCCGAGAAGCTGGCGGCCCGCGAGGGCACGTCGGGCATCGCCGAGAAAGCGTCGCGGGGCGGTTCCTGAGCCGGGGACAGGCGCATGCGCCTGTCCCCGAAAAGGCCTCACGCCAGGGGCTAGCCCAGCAGCTTGCCGAGCAAGGCCGAATGCAGGCTCCAGCCCAGGAAACCCGCCAGGCCCATCACCACGCCCAGGGCGCCGAACGCCCAGGACGCCCACAGCGCCGCCGGGATCTCGACCAGCGCCGCCACCGCTGCGATCGACACGGCGATGGAGATCAGGGCGTCGGAGGCGTCGAACTGGTCGTCATGGACGTTCAGGGCGTCATACTGCCCCGCATAGCCCTCGGCCTTGGCCTTGAGCGCCGGAATCTCGCTCCTGTACTTGCCCATCTCGGCCTGCAGCCGAACGGTTTCGAGGTTCACGGCGGCCCGCGTCGTCTCGCCGCCCGACACGGCCAGCAGCCGGGCCTGGTCCACGGCCGTCTCGTCGATGTGAAGCTTGGTCTTGGTGGCCTGGTACTCGTTCCAGGCGTCGACGCCGTCCGACTGCGCCTGCTGCATGGCCTGGACGATGTTGCCGTCCTTGACCCCGCACAGCCCCATGAAGATCGACAGGGCGACCACGGTGATCGCCACCCGCCGGTTGAAGCTTTTGTCCTTGGCCTCGGCCCCGATCTCGATGTCCATCTCGCCTCTCCGGAACGCGGCGAAGCTTGACGCCCAGATTCTGGCGACGGCGCGGCGAAGCTAGGCTTGAAACTTCAAAACCCCGCTCATCCCGGCGTTCGCCGGGATGAGCGGATGTTAAACCTTGGGAGGCCGCCGCTTCAGGGCCACGTACAGCGCTCCGTCGCCGCCGTGCCGCTTGTCGGCCGGCGACACGCCGGCCACGATGTCGCGTAGGGCCGGGTCGGCCAGCCATTCGGGCGTGCGGGCCCGCAGGACGCCGACCCCCAGCTTGCCCTTGCCGGTCACCACCAGGGCCGCGCGGTGGCCGTCCTCCCAGGCGCGGCGCAGGAAGGCCTCCAGCACCGGCCGGGCCCGGTCCTGGTCCAGGCCGTGCAGGTCGAGGCGGGCGTCGAGCGGCGCGTACTCACGGGCGATCTTGCGACGACGATTGGGCTCGATGCCCTCCAGCGGTCCGGGCGCCCGCCTGGTCTCCGCCGGCGTGATGGTCTTGGGATCCACCAGCAGCGGCGCCATCGGCTGCAGGCTGGTCGGCTGGACCAGAGACTTCTGGGCCTTGGGCGTCCAGCCCGCCGCCTTGTGGGTCGGCTTGGCCTTGACCGTGGCCGTGACCATGCCCCACAGGCGCATCTCGTCGTGGCGCGGGGGGCGCTTCACCGTCTCAGCCCCGGGGAACCAGGCGATAGAGGCGCAGGTCGTGGCGCACGCGCCCGGCTTCCGCCCCGGCCGCCGGACCCGTGCCGGTGTAGAGGTCGGCCCGCACGTCGCCCTTGATCGCGCCGCCGACGTCCAGGGCCACCGCCAGGCGGCGATAGGTCGGGAAGGCGCCCGCCAGCTTCGGCGCGCTGGCGTCTAGCCAGAACAGCTCACCCATGGCGTGTCTGGCGGGATCCACGGCGATCGCGCGGCCGGACGGCAGCGGAACGCCCGCCGCGCCCACGGCCTGCTTGCCATCGTCGGGCAGGGTCTGGAAGAACACGTAGCGCGGGTTCAGCCGCATGATCGCGTCGGCTTCGGGCCCGCGATGATCGGCAAGCCAGGCGCGGATGGCGTCACCGGAGGTGTTGTTGTCCGGCAGCAGGCCGCGGTCGCGCATCGGCGTGGCGATGCCGACGAACGGCCGGCCGTTATGGGCGGCGAACGCCGCGCGCACCCGCCGGCCGTCGGGCAGGACCAGCACGCCCGAGCCCTGGATCTGCAGGAAGAACAGGTCCTCCGGCCGCATCCAGGCCAGGGGCCGGGGCTCCGGCATGGCCTCGATGGCCGCCCGGTCGCGATAGGGCAGCACCTGGCCGCCCTCGATCTCGCCGGCCGCCTTCTTGCCCGCCAGGCCAGGATCGAACTGGGCGAAGTCCAGCGTGACGAGATCGGCCGGCTTGCCGCGCAGCGGGGCGCTGAACTCGGCCGAGCGCGACATCCGCGCCTCGTACTCCGGCGCGAAATAGGCGGTCAGCAGGCCCTGCCCCGGGATGGCCTCAGGGCGGAAATTGGCTTCGAGGAAACGACGGGCGTCGTCGTCGTTCCAGGCCGGCTCGGCCCGGGCCTTGCGGCAGACCTCGGCCAGGGCCGGATCCTTGGCCGCGCCGCAGCCTTGGCGGAAGGCGTCCAGGGCGCCCAGGTGGTCTTCCTGCGCCCATCCGGCCAGGTCGTTGAACGACACGGGCGTCGAAGGGGCGGTGTGCGTGACCGGCGGCGGGGTCGTCCCCGGCGTGACGGGACCCGCCGGCCGGACCGGCGCGGTCGTACAGGCCGCCAGCGCCAGCAGGGCGAAGGCGGCGACGAAACCCTGACGCGGCATCACGCCTCCGCGACGTCGACGCGGACCAGGGTCCAGTTCGGATTGCGGCTCTTCAGGTCGCGCTGGAAGGTCCACAGATCAGCGGTGCGGCGGTCGTCGACCGCGTCGCCCTCGGCGCTGGTCGAGCGGGTGCGGATCTCGGCCAGGATGCGGACCACCGCCTTGGCGACGTCGCCCTCGACCGTCACCGAGTCCAGATCGGTGCGCGGGGTGACCAGGAATTCGGCGGTCTCGGTGCGGCTCTGGGCCTCACGGGCGGCGATGGCGGTCTCGAAATTGGCCATCACCTCCGGCGACAGCAGCGGCCGCAGCGTCTCGCGGTCGCCGGCGGCGAACGCCTTGACGATCATCTCATAGGCCTGGCGCGCGCCGCCGAGGAAATGGCCGACGTCGAAGTCGGTCTGGCGAGCCCGCAGGGCGGCGATGCCCGACAGGGCTTCAGGCGGGGCTTCGGGGGCCTTCAGGTCACGCTGCGGCGCGCTGGCGGGAACCACCGCGGGCGCGTCCTCGGGCTGACGCCCAACCCGACGCCCAAGGGTGGCGTAGAGCTGGTAGAGGACGACCGCGGCCAGGGCCGCCAGGATAATCCATTCAAACACGATATTTTCCGCTCATTCGGCCGACGCGCTTCATCGGACCTATATAGGCCATAACGGGCTCGCGCGTCAGGCGCCTGGCGTTGCGCGCCAGCCGCCCCCGTGTTAGCAGCCCGGCTCTCTCCTAGCGGCCCCTTTCGACGCCGAATACGGATTTATCGCCCATGACCGACACCACCGCCGCTCCGCCCGCAACTTCCGAAGACGGCGCGCCCGGCGAAACCGGCATCCGCATCATCGCCCAGTTCGTGCGCGACTTCTCGTTCGAGAGCCCGCACGCCCCGGATTCCCTGCGCGCCGGCGGCGCGCCGCCGGCCATCGACATGGGCGTCGAGATGAACGCCCGCGGCCGTCCCGACGGCCTGTTCGAGGTGGACCTGAAGCTGTCGGCCCGCGCCACCCGCGACGAGCAGCCGGTGTTCCACGTCGAGGTGATGTACGGCGGCCTGTTCCACATCTCGGGCGTGCCGGAAGACCAGCTGGAGCCGGTGCTGCTGATCGAGTGCCCGCGCTTCCTGTTCCCCTACGCCCGCCGCCTGATCTCGGACGTCACCACCGAAGGCGGTTTCCCGCCCTTCCTGATCGACCCGATCGACTTCGCCGGCGTCTACGCCGCGCGCAAGGCCCAGGCCGAGGGCGTGGTGGTCGGCAACGCCTGATCACGGGCCGAGCGTTAGAATACAAAAGCCCCGGTCGCTCGAAGCGGCCGGGGCTTTTTGCTTGTCTGCGCCTAGAACCCCTCAGTCGCTCCGCGACAGCTCCCCCAAAAGGGGAGCATCTGGCCGCACTGATCCTCCCCCTCGTAGGCAGGGCTATCGCATATGACCCAGGAGTGAGAGCAGGAAGGTTTCATCCCAGCCGGCGCGCTTGATCTTGGTCTTGATGGAACCCTTGTCGGGGTGCTGTCGCAGGGTGTTGAGGGCGAGCTTTCGGATCAGGGCGAGGTTTTGCGGTGCGTTGTCCTTGCGGCTGCGCGAGGCGTCCTCC